>JBGTHI010000784.1:0-4539 GCA_041746295.1 Myxococcaceae bacterium | reverse complement strand
CGCCGCCCGCTCGCACCGCCGATTCCATCCGGTCGACCAGGGCGTTCGCTTGGGGTAGGGTCTCCTCTTCGATCGACTGGAGCGATTTTTCCACCGCCTCGCGCGCGGACCTGCGATGGGCAACCAGTGCTGCGGTCCGATCCAAGAGGCTGTCTCGACGGTCGCGGTTGACCGACCACATCTCCTGCGCCACCCGCCTTTCGGCCTGGCCATGGTCGAAGACGGGGAGAGGAAAAGAGAGACCCAGGTAGCCGCTGCGCACCTGATTCCCCGAAACGACGAAGGTATCGTAGAGGTACCCGGCCCGAAAAGTAGGGTCGGGGATCCATGCCCTGCCGGCCAGCTTTCGCGCCGCCGTGGCCGCGTCCAACCCCGCTTGAAGTGCCTTCAGGTTGGGTCTTAAGGCTTCGCCCGCAGAGGTCGCGGGATTCCCCCGCTGTCTCTGCTCACGCAGGTAGCGGCGGGCCGCGGGCGCTTCTGCGAACGGCTCGCACCGCACACCGCACAGCTCGGTGCATCCGGCAAGAGCTGAGCTGAGGCTCAGCGCTGCGGTCTGCACCTGAATTTTCAATCTCTGCTCTTCGAGCTGAGAGCGGTCCAGGTCGATGCCCGCGGAGTCACCCTGCTGGCTCCGCTGGCCTTGGAGGAGCGTGTTCTCGCCCGCATCCTTGAGGAGCTCGTTCAGCGCCTGCAACTTCACCTGGGCGGTGGCGATCGCCGCCACGCTCTGTAACAGGTCGAAATAGCGTTGCCGCAAGCGCTCATAGGCGGCGAACGCGGTCGCCTGTAGAGCGTGGTGTGTCGCCTCCTGCCGCGGCCCCCGCTTCCCCAGCTCCACCAGCATCGAGAGCCCGCCCTGATAGTTGGCCACCTCGGTCATGCGGCGCAGGCCGGGGGGATTGGTCGACCCGAAGGGAATGGTGCCAACGGAAAGATCCAGGGTGGGGTTGGGCAGGAGTCGAGATTTATCCCGATCGCCTTGCGCATCGGCGAGACGCAGCCGCTCCTCTGCCAGCTCGGGAGACTTCTCCCAGAGCAGCTCGGCCAATGCAGTCTGCTGGCCCGACGCGGCGGCAGCGACCGGTTCGATCGCGCCGGTGTGCGACAGCAGAGTCTGAATAAGAAGAAGAGCGGGAGCGAGCACGGCGCGTCGCCATTGCGAGCCGCGTGCCCTTGCCAAACGCCTGAGATTGGGCGGTGAGTAGCTTCTGATGGGAAGCCATTGAAAGAATCTTAAACCGCCTGGTTCAAGATTCTTGATGTCGCCGCTTTGTGCACCCCCGCCTCAGCTCTTAGGTCTCCGACGGTTCGCCCAGTCGCTTGAGCAGTGTCGGGTAGGAGATTCCGAGCAGCCTGGCGGCTTCAACCCGTTTTCCCTGGAGCTGCCGCAGAACGTGGGCCGCGTAACGCCGTTCCAGCTCGTCGAGCGTGATAGGCCCTCCTTCGACGAGAAATGGATCCGAAGCGAGTCTCGGCTTGCCGCCTCCCACGTGAAGGCCATCGAGCTCCAGCTCCGGGCCCGCTTCGAGAACGAGTGCCCGCTCGAGCAGGTTCCGCAATTCCCGGATGTTGCCGGGAAAGGGATAGACCATCAGGCGGTCTCTGGCGCTCGGGCTCAGTCGCAGGTGGGGCTTGCGGACATCGACCCGCAGCTGGTCGATCAGGGCCTCGGCCAACGGCAGAAGGTCGTCGCGCCGCTCCCTCAGCGGCGGCACCTTCAGCTTGAACACCGAGAGTCTGAATAAAAGATCCTCTCGGAATGAGCCCTCTCGGGAGGCCAGGTCCAGGTCTCGATTGGTGGCGGCGACGACGCGGGCGGAACTCTGACCCTCGTTGTTGCCGCCCAGTCGGCGAAAAATCCCCCGGTCGAGAAACGTCAAAAGCTTGGCTTGAAGGGCCAGTGGCAGCTCGCCGATCTCGTCGAGAAACAACACCCCCCCGTTGGCAATCTCGACCAGTCCCTTCCGGGGCACTTTGGCATCCGTAAACGCCCCACGCTCGTGCCCGAAGAGCTCGCTCTCGATGATTTGCTCGGGCAGTGCCGCGCAGTTGATGTGGACGAAAGGTCCATCGCCCTGCTGCAGGGAATGCAGATGACGGGCAAGAACCTCCTTGCCCACGCCCGTCTCGCCCCACAGGAGCACGGGACTTCTTGGGGTACGGGCGATGCGTTCCAGGACGTCCAACAATTCCTGCATCGACTTCGACTTGGATTTCAGCAAGGGGCGGCGTCCGCCCAGCTCCTTCTCGGCGCGCTCCAGTCGCTCGCGCAGCCGTCCCTCTTCGATGCCCCTGCGAACCCGAAGGCCGAGATCGGCCATCTCCACCGGCTTGGTCAAATAGTCCTGGGCGCCGCCACGGATGGCGGTGACCGCCGTCTCGATGTCGCCGTGGGCTGTCAAAAGAACGATCCCCGCGCTGGGAACGGCGGCCTTGAGCTCCGGCAACAGCGTGAGGCCGTCTCCATCGGGAAGTTGGCGGTCCAGGACGATCAGGTCGGGCCAGCTCTGCGAGACCGATTTTCGGGTCTCGTGAAGAGACCGCGCGACCGAAACCGAGAAGCCCTCCTCGGTCAGGTAGGCGGCGGCGGTGGCCGAGAAGGAACGATCGTCATCGACCAGCAACACCGACCGACTCATAGAGCTCCCATCAGCGGCATTCGCGCCACGAACCTCGAGCCGCCCGGAATCCGCTCGAAGGTGAGCGACCCTCCGTGTGCTTCGACCGCGGATCGAGCCATCACCAGGCCAAGTCCTACACCTTTGGCCTTCGATGTCGAGAAGGGCTCGAAGAGACGGTCCTCGAAGTCGATCGGCGGCCCGCCGGCGTTGTCTTCCACGGCGAAGCAGACTTGAGAGGTGTCACTTGTAAGGGTGACCTCGACTTTCGGGTTGGGCTGCCGGCCGCTGTCTTTGGCCGCTACGCCCGCCTCCACGGCGTTGCGGACGAGGTTGTCGAATGCGGCGCCGAGCAATGAGCGGTCTCCGTTTCCGGTGAGGCCCAACGCAATATCTCGGTGGAGCTCCACCTCCTCCCATTCGGGAAGAACCGACAGTGCGTCGAGGACCTGGCGAACGATGTCGTCGAACGCGAGCTCAGCCCGATGCACCGGCTGGCCTTGGGCAAAATGAAAGAGCGATTCCGAAAGGTGCCTCAGCCTGTCGGTCTGGCCGCGAATGGCGCGGAGGGGCAAGACGCCATCCTGGAGCTTGAGCAGCGAGGTGGCGGACTTGAGACCATTGACCGCGTTCTTTACCTCGTGAGCCACCAGAGAGGACGCGACGCCCAGGGCCGCCATCCGCTCCTGCGCGGTCGCCCGTGCCTCCATGTCCCGAAAAGAACCGTAGGTTCTGCGGAGGAAAACGAAAAACGATGTCAGAACCAGCCCCTGAAGCGCGGCGAGGATGGCGAGCTGTCCCACGAACCGGCGACGTAAGACCTCGATAATCGAGGCGCGCGGCCGGGTAATCGCCAGGACGAAGCCGTCCGAAACCTCCGCGGCGCCTCCTAGGTGAACCTGGCCATTGAGGGCGAGCTTCACTTCCGAGGGTTTGATCAGATTCTCCATCGCCGCGCGGAACTCGGGTCCCGAAAAGTTGGCCGGTCGAGCCGCCGGAACGAGCAGATTTCCGGCGGGGTCCACCACCCAGAGCTCCGCGCCTGCCTCGGTGGGAGAGCTGACGCCGGGAACCTTTCGATCCAGCGCGTCGAAAAATCCGGCCAACACCCCGACGGTCCGAGGGCCCCGGTGAATGGGTACCGCCACCACGCAGCGTGTGCCTTGGGGCTCGAGGAGCCCTGCGACCGGCCCATCGCTCGAGAGCAGTCTCTGGAACCAGGGGCGGCTAAGAACGTCCGCGCCGCCCAGGGCGAGCTGCGCGGGCTCAGAAAGAATCAGCTGTCCGCCGGTCGAGAAGACCGCAATCCCGTCCTCGAACAGTGCTGAGTTTCTTCCGGCGGAGTCGAGAAGAGACTGCTCGCCGAGGGTCGAGCTGTCCATCGGATCGATTTCCGCCCGCAGCGCCAGACGAAGCAGCTCGGCTTTGAGCAGCTCCAGATGGATCCGCAGCGCCTGGGCGTTGCTGTCGGCGGCGCGTTGAATGCGGTGGACCGTCTCGGTCTCGGAGACCAAGACGTCGTTGCGGTAGGAGAGAAACGGAACGGTCAGCGTCAGCAGGCCGAAGACCGCCAAAGCCGACGAGACAGAGCGTGCCAGGTTCTGGTGGGCACGAAAGAGTGGGCTCTGGGCGCCGTGCTGCGACCCTCTCGGGTCAGAAGCAGGGTTCAAGCGCTCTCCACCGAGCGATCCGCGGCCTGAAGGTAAATCCGAGCCAAGTCGGTCTCGCCGATCAGCCCGACCATCTTTCCTTCGCCATTGACCACTGGAATCTCGCGCAGCTCATGCTCCAGCATCGCCTGTGTTGCCGCCCGCAGGTCGCTGTCGAACCGAACGCTGATGGCAGGCACCATCAAATCCGCGGCTACGACCCATTCCGCCCCGTCCGGCTCTGCTCGAAGCGTCCAGACCAGCGCTGCGGT
>JBGTHI010000783.1:0-10702 GCA_041746295.1 Myxococcaceae bacterium | reverse complement strand
GCACTGCATAGCGGAGCGGCCGGCCGTGGACTCGGGTCTGGGTATGGTTCGGGCGATCGCGGCCGATGAGCTGGAACGGCTGGCGGTTGGTGCGGCCGAGGTCCCGATCGGGCCGGCGGCCCGGGGTGCTCCGGAAGCGATCGTCCTGAGCGCCGGGAGGACGGGAGGCGCTCGAAAGCGGGTCGCGCTGTCGTCGGAGAATCTGATGTTCGCGGCCCGCTCGCTGATCTCCGCCTTCTCGTTGAGCGCAGATGATGTGCTGCTCTCGCACCTGCCGCCCTCGCGACTGGCGGAACAGCTCTTCTCCATTCATGCCGCGGTGCTGGCCGGTGCCCAGGTCTGTATTGCCCAGGAGCCCAGCGGTACGATGCGGGAGAAGCTGCTCGCCTCGCGACCCACGGTGCTGTTTGGCCCACCCGAAATGTGGAAGGGGCTTAAGGCCGAGGCACTCCTCCAGGCCCAAGCACTGCCTGAGAGGGCGCGTGGCCGGCTGGAACGGGCGATGGCGGTCGCCCGGGAGCGCGCCCAGGCGGAGCAGGCCGGTAGAAGGTTCCCGATGCTCTCCGAAATGGAACATCGGGGATACGTGCAGACGGTGCTCCAACCCCTCAAGGCGCTGATGGGGCTGGATCGCTGCCGGCTGGCGCTCTCTTCGGGCGCGGCGCTGGGTGGGACCGAGCTGGCCTTCTTCAGCGGACTGGATCTTCCCCTCCGGGAGGTCTACGGCCAGGCGGAGGCGAGTGGACTGTCGGCCTACAACGTCCCCGGAGAGAGCCGCTCCGGCTCGGTGGGCCGGCCGGTGTTGGGCGTGGAGGTCCGGATCGCCGACGACGGCGAGATCCTGCTGCGCTCCCAAGGGCTGGGCAGCGGAGAGTGGCGGCTGCGAGATGGCTGGCTGGCCACCGGCGATCTGGGCCGGCTCGATGACGATGGGTACCTCTACATCGACGGCAGGAAGGGCGCGGCGGGTTAGGGGTGCGCTCTCCGCGCGTCGATCGGCACGTAGTCGCGGCGCTTGGGGCCGGCGAAGACTTGGCGGGGGCGGGCGATCTTCTGCTCCTCGTCGGTGATCATCTCCTCCCACTGCACCGCCCAGCCCACCGTGCGGGGGATGGCGAACAGCACTGGGAACATGTCCACCGGGAAGCCCATCGCCTCGTAGATCAAGCCGGAGTAGAAGTCGACGTTGGGGTAGAGCTTGCGGCTCACGAAGTAGGTATCTTGCAGTGCGATCCGCTCCAGCTCCAGCGCGATGTCGAGCAGCGGGTTCCTGCCGGTCACCTCGAACACCTCGTCGGCCACCCGTTTGATCACCGACGCGCGCGGGTCGTAGCTCTTGTAGACGCGGTGGCCGAAACCCATCAGCTTGGTGCTGACGTCCTTATTCTTCACCTTCTGGATGAAGTCGGGGACCTTGGAGACGTGGCCGATCTCCTTGAGCATCCGCAGCACCTGCTCGTTGGCGCCGCCGTGCAGCGGGCCGTAGAGCGCGCAGACGCCTGCCGCCACCGATGAGAATGGGTCGGTCTCCGAGGAGCCCACGATGCGGGTGGCGGTGGTGCTGCAGTTCTGCTCGTGATCTGCGTGCAGGATGAACAGCACATCCAGCGCGTGCTCCAGCACCGGATTGACCTTGTACCGGCTGGTCCCAATCTTCTTCACCATCGCCAGGAAGTTCCCGACGTAGGAAAGCTCGTTGTCCGGGTAGATGTAGGGGAGCCCCGCCGCGTGCCGGTAGGAGAAGGCGGCGATCGTCGGCATCTTGGCGATCATCCGGATCATCTGGATGCGGCGGCTCTTGGGGTCTTTGATCTTCTTCGCGTCCGGATAGAACCCGGAGAGCGCCGCAACCGTCGACGAGAGCATCGACATCGGATGCGCATCGTAGCGGAAGCCGTCCATGAAGGCTTTGATGTTCTCGTGGACGTAGGTGTGGTGCGTGACCAGATGGACGAAGTCCTCGAGCTGCTGGGTGGAGGGTAGCTCGCCATGAATCAGGAGGTAGGCCACCTCCAGGTAGCTCGACTTCTCCGCCAGCTGCTCGATGGGGTAGCCGCGGTACTCGAGGACCCCTTTGTCGCCATCGATGAAGGTGATCCGGCTGGTGCAGTTGGCGGTGTTGATGAAGGCCGGGTCGTAGCCCATCAGTCCAAAGTCTTCCGGACCGGTCTTGATCTTTCGCAGGTCCATCGTGCGAATGCAGCCGTTCTCGATCGGGACCTCGTACTGCTTACCCGTTCTGTTATCGGTGATGGTCAACGAATCCTTGGGCATGCCTTTGAGATTGCATGCGGTTATAGGCCCTTTCAACTAAAAAGACGCGAAGCGTCGAGCACGCGAATACGGCATATATCTCTTCCCTCCCAAGGCCCAAGCTCCCTAACATCCGCGCCCTTTCAGCATCCATTCGGCACGCAACGAGGCTCAACCCATGGCGACTCCAGACGGCGGAACGATCACCTTCGCAAACGGCGTCCTTCAGGTACCGGACCGTCCGATCATTCCCTTCATCGAGGGCGACGGCACCGGCCGCGACATCTGGAAGGCGTCGCAGCGCGTGTTCGACGCGGCGGTGGAGAAGGCCTACGGCAATAGGAAGAAGATCGTCTGGCATGAGGTGCTCGCGGGCGAGAAGTCGTTCAAGAAGCTGAACAACTGGCTGCCGGACGAGACGGTCGAGGCCTTCCGGAAGTATCTGGTTGGCATCAAGGGACCGCTCACCACGCCGGTGGGCGGCGGGATCCGATCGCTCAATGTGGCGCTGCGGCAGATGCTCGACCTCTACGTCTGCCTCCGTCCGGTTCGCTACTTCCAAGGTGTGCCCTCGCCGGTGAAGGCGCCCGAGAAGGTCGACATGGTGATCTTCCGGGAGAACACCGAGGACATCTACGCTGGGATCGAGTTCGAGGAGGGGACCGACCGCGCCAAGAAGGTCCTGGCCTGGCTGGAGAAGGAGTTTCCCAAGGAGTACGCCAAGGTTCGGTTCCCGGGGTCGACCGGTCTGGGGCTCAAGCCGGTCTCGCGCGAGGGGACCGAGCGACTGGTGCGCGCGGCGATCGACTACGCGCTGGAGCATAAGCGCAAGAGCGTGACCCTGGTCCACAAGGGCAACATCATGAAGTTCACCGAGGGGGCTTTCCGGAAGTGGGGCTACGAGGTCGCGCAGAAGGCTTACAGCGACAAGGTCTACACCTGGGAACAGTGGGAAGCGACCAAGGCGAAGGCGCCCTCCGGCTCCGGAGAAGAGGCGGCCAATTCAGAGCTGAAGTCGTCGGTTGCGCAGGGCAGGGTGGTGATCAAGGACTCGATCGCCGACATCACGCTGCAACAAGTACTCACCCGGCCGGAGGACTTTGATGTGATCGCCACGCTCAACCTGAACGGCGACTACCTCTCGGACGCGCTCGCGGCGCAGGTGGGTGGCATTGGCATCGCACCGGGCGGCAACATTAACTACGCCACCGGTCACGCGGTCTTCGAGGCGACCCATGGCACGGCGCCCAAGTACGCCGATCAGGACAAGGTCAATCCGGGCTCAGTGATCCTCTCGGGCGACATGATGCTGCGCCACCTGGGCTGGAACGAGGCGGCCGACCTGATCGTCTAGGGGCTGGAGAGATCGATCGCCGCGCGCACCGTCACCTATGACTTCGCGCGCCTCATGCGCGTGGAGGAGAAGCCGGAGAGCAAGGCTCCGGTCCGAGAGGTGAAGTGCTCGGAGTTTGCTGACGCGATCATCAAGAACATGTAGGCCGCTGCCCACGAACCCAAGATTGGAGTGACGACGTGACGAAGAAGAAGATTGGCCTCATCGGCGGTGGACAGATCGGCGGCAACCTGGCGCTCCTCGCGGCTCAGAAGGGGCTGGGCGATGTGATGCTCTATGACATCGCGCCGGCGGAGGGGCTGGTGAAGGGCAAGGCGCTGGATATCAATCAGCTCTCATCGGTTGACGGCTATGACTGCCGCGTCACCGGCACCACCGACTGGAAAGACGTCGCCGGCTCTGACGTGTTGATCATCACCGCAGGGGTCCCCCGCAAGCCGGGCATGAGCCGCGAGGACCTCCTCGAGGTGAACCTCAAGATCATGAAGGACGTGGCGAGCAACATCAAACAGCACTGCCCCAACGCCTTCGCAATCAACATAGCGAATCCTTTGGACGCGATGGTCTACGCCCTCCAGAAGATCACCGGTTTCAAGCCCAGCCAGGTGATCGGGATGGCCGGTGTGTTGGATACCTCCCGCTTCAAGTTCTTTGTGGCTGAGGCGCTCAATTGCTCTTTGAGGGACGTCGACGCGCTGGTGCTGGGCGGCCACGGCGACGACATGGTGCCATTGATCCGGCTGGCCACGGTGGGTGGGGTGCCGCTCACCGAGTTGCTGCCCAAAGAGAAGCTGGACGCGATCGTCAAGCGGACCCGTGAGGGCGGGGCCGAGTTGGTCTCGCTCTACAAAACCGGATCGGCCTACTTCGCGCCGGCTGCGTCGGCCATTGCGATGGCGGAGAGCTACCTTTTCGATCGCAAACGCGTCCTTCCTGCCGCCGCATTGCTGGACGGTCAGTACGGGATCAAGGGCTTCTTCATGGGTGTGCCGTGCCAGATCGGCGCGGGTGGGGTGGAGAAGATCCTCGAGGTGGAGCTCAACAAGGACGAGCGGGCGGAGCTGGAGACGTCGTTCGCGTCGGTGAAGAAGACGGTGGAGGCGGTGAAGCTGTAGCAACTGCCCGTAGGGAAGGCCAGAGTAGGGGAGGCGACGGCGGGCGGGGTCTCCCTGCATCCCGCCGCCAGCGTCGTCGGACCGGAGTTCGGGGTTTACCCCAACGCCGCAGCGGCTGCGCACCGTTCTTTGTGCGAACGGACACCTAATGTGCTCGCTCGATCAAAGAACGGGTTTGGAGTGCCTGTCGGACCTCTGCGGCGACCGTACGCGGCTCCCCAGGCGGGGAGTGCTCGAGTGCGCTTCCCTCCCGCTTTCTTCAGGCAATGGGCACTACGAGAGGAGTGGTGTCTTCTCACTTTGGATTGGCATGAGCTTCGGTCGCTGCCAGGAGTTTCGCCATTCGGTTGGCGGCGGCAGCGAGCTCCGCCTCGAGATCCCTTGCTGGCCTGTCCGAATATTCTGCCTCCAAGCGCAGCGGGGCCCCCTCTCGCAAGACGTCTTGGCCACCGACCTCCAAATCGAGGCCGGAAGCGTCCCACCCCAGTGCCAGCGTCGCTTCCCACCCTGATTCTTGGCCCGAGACTCCCGCCGGCTGACGGGCCGCTTCGCGGGTTTTGCCCAAGACCTCAAGTACCTCTCTCTGCGCCTGCCGGGCGGTCTCCAGCGCGTCAGGGTCGTGAGAAGCTCGAGCGTACTGTACCGCTGCGTCCGCCAAGCCGCTCTTGTATCTCCCGGAGCCGATCAGTGTCGCCGGGATTTCCGGGAGGGGCAGCGGCGACGAGAGGATGACGGGCCAGGCGATCCGCCCGCTCGAGGTGCGGAGGATGGGTAGCGTTGACGCGCCGGAGCAAAGACCCCGCGCGCGATTCGGCGGGGAGTCTGTCTGGCAAGCCGCGAAAGTCTTGGTCCGCTTCCCGCACATTAGAGCCCAGGCGATGCGCAAGATCAATGGCGTAGCTGTCCGCTTCCAGCTCGCCTTGCCGCCTTTGCGCTTGTATCAGCGGGTGCGCGATTCCGAATCCAGCAACCAGACGCAGG
Organism: Myxococcaceae bacterium; assembly: GCA_041746295.1. Taxonomy (GTDB): domain Bacteria; phylum Myxococcota; class Myxococcia; order Myxococcales; family Myxococcaceae; genus JBGTHI01. Next base: position 4,999 of record JBGTHI010000783.1, on the reverse strand, counting down.
GCACGCTCCAGCCGACTCTCATCGCCTGCCCGAATCAGCCGCCACACCACGTCCACGCCCAACCCTACAGCCGGGTCACGAACCGGACGCAAGCCGCCCAAGGCGCGAGCGACCCCCACGGTGTTGAGCCACCCCAAAAATTCGACGATCGATCTGGGGAGGCTTTCTACGGCCATCAGTTCCGCCGCGATGCGGGCGCGATCCAATGCGATTCTTCGGGGCGTTCCCGAGTCGCCCACCAGCTCGGGTCTGGCTGCCCGCGCCAGGCGGACCGATCGGCGGACAGATTCGGGCTTCAGAGCGCAGTGCATGGGGGCATCTTCTCGATACGGGTGGGGATTGTTGTGGCTCCCACCCACCTCCCACTAAAGGGCGACATGGTGCCGGCTAATTCCGACATCGGCCCTGAAGCCCCGGATCCAAGACGGCCCTTTCGCTCGCTCATTCAGCAGGTTAAGAACTGCTTCTTCGAAAGAGGGACCGACAACAATGGCTGCTTCAGCGCGCTTCACGGTCGTAGGCGGTGGTCTCGCGGGGCTGATGACCGCGATCAAACTGGCGGAGGTGGGGCAGCTCGTCGACCTGCTCTCGATCGTTCCGGTGAAGCGGTCCCATTCGGTCTGTGCCCAGGGGGGCATCAACGGCGCCGTCAACACCAAGGGCGAGGGAGATCATCCCGACATCCACGTGAAGGACACCCTGCGCGGCGGAGACTTCCTGGCCGAGCAGACCTCCGTGAAGGGGATGTGCTACGCGGCGCCCGGGATCATCTACCTGCTCGACCGGATGGGGGTGCCGTTCAACCGCACCCCGGAAGGGCTCTTGGACTTTCGCCGTTTTGGCGGCACCCTCCACCACCGCACCGCCTTCTCCGGCGCGACCACCGGCCAGCAGCTGCTCTACGCGCTCGATGAGCAGGTCCGCCGCTACGAAGTCGAGGGCAAGATCACCAAGTACGAGCACTGGGAGTGGCTCGGAGCGGTGAAGGACGAGAACGGCCGCGTGGCGGGCAGCGTGGCGATCGATCTGCGCACTCTGGAAATCCGAACCTTCCCAGCGGTGGCGGTGATGCTGGCCACCGGTGGCCCTGGCATCGTCTTCGGCCGGTCGACCAACTCGGTGATCAACACCGGCACCGCGGCAGGTCGCGCCTACATGGAGGGGGCGATCTACGCCAACGGCGAGTTCATCCAGGTCCACCCCACCTCCATCCCGGGCGAGGACAAGCTCCGCCTGATGAGCGAGTCGGTGCGCGGCGAGGGTGGCCGCGTCTGGGTCCCTAAGAAGAAGGGCGACACCCGCGAGCCGCTGCAGATCCCGGAGAGCGAGCGCTGGTACTTCCTGGAAGAGCGCTACCCCAAGTACAAGAACCTGGTCCCACGCGACGTGGCCACTCGCGAGATCTTTGATGTCTGCCGGAACCTGGGCATGGGTATCGGCGGCCGCGACGGCGTCTACCTGGACGTGACGCACATCCCTGCGAAGACCCTGGACGCCAAGATCAAGGGCGTGATGGAGATCTACGAGAAGTTCGTGGGCGACGACCCGCGGAAGCAGCCGATGGTGATCTTCCCGGGTATGCACTACTCGATGGGCGGCCTGTACGTGACCTTCGAACCGGGCAAAGACGGCACCCCGGTACCGGACAGCCCCCGCAACCAGGCCACCAACATCCCCGGGTTGTTTGCAGGGGGCGAGGCCGACTACGCCTACCACGGTGCGAATCGGCTGGGCGCCAACTCGCTGCTCTCCTGCATCTACGCCGGGATGATCGGCGGTCCGGCGATGGTCTCCTATGCCAAGAACAGCGCCTCCAGCGCGGCGGCCTCCGGCACGCGGCTCTTTGAGCTGGCCAAGCTCTTCTGGACCGAGCGGTTTGAGACGCTGCGGAAGATGGACGGAAAGCAGAACCCGTACGAGCTGGGCCGCGAGCTGGGCGACGTCATGACTGAGAACGTCACGGTGGTCCGCCACAATGACAAGGTCAAGAGAACGGTTGGTCGGATTCGCGAGATGAAGGATCGCTGGAAGGGCTGCAACGTTCTCGACGTCACCCAGAACTCCAACCGCTCGATCGTCTATTTGAATCAGCTCTGGAACATGCTGGAGCTGGGTGAGGTGATCGCCCAGAGCGCGCTGATGCGCGATGAATCGCGAGGCGCCCACTACAAGCCGGAGTTCCAGCTGCCCGAGCCAAAGACCAAGGACCCGCGCGAGGATCCGGAGTGGATGAAGCTCTGGAAGGTACGCCATGATAAGTGGGCCAAAACGACGATAGCCCGGCACCATCCCGATGGGCCTCAGATCAGCTACGAGCCCCTATCGACGCCGGTTCTGGATCCGGAGCCCCGCTGGTACGCCTAAGAGGAAGACCGAGCTCAAACACCATGGACAGCGCACTCTCAGTTTCAGGCTCCCCGGGCTCCAAGCCCGTCAAGCTTCGCGTCTGGCGTCAGCCCACGCCGGATCACGAGGGTTTTTACGAAGAGTTCAGCATTCCGTATCAAAAGGGCTTGAACGTCATCTCCTGCCTGATGGCGATCCAGCGGAACCCGGTCAACGCCCAGGGGAAGAGCACCACCCCGGTGGTCTGGGACTCCAACTGCCTGGAAGAGGTCTGCGGCAGCTGTGCGATGAACATTAACGGCAAGGTACGGATGGCCTGCTCGGCGCTGGTGGACAAGCTGGAGCAGCCGATCACGCTCGAGCCGTTGCGGAAGTTCCCGCTGGTGCGGGACCTGACCGTCAACCGCGATCGGATGTTCGATGCCCTGAAGCAGGTGAAGGCCTGGGTTCAGCTGGACGGAACGCACAACCTGGGGCCGGGGCCGCGTCAGTCCCCCAAGGATCAGGCCACCCGTTATACGCTCTCCACCTGCATGACCTGCGCTTCCTGCCTGGAAGCCTGCCCCCAGGTCACCCTTGAGAACAACTTCATCGGCGCGGCGGCGATCAGCCAGGCTCGGCTGTTCAACTTGCACCCCTCGGGTGAGATGAACGCCGAGGAGCGGGTGCACGGGGTTATGGGGGAGGGCGGCATCCAGGACTGCGGCAAGGCCCAGAACTGCGTCGAGGTCTGCCCCAAGGAGATCCCGCTCACGACTTCGATTGCCAAGATGAACCGGCAGGTGACGAAGCAGGTGGTGAAGGACCTCTTCTTCAAGGAAGACGAGGCGGAGGAGCCCGCGCCCGCAGTCTGAACTGTTTACGAAACGGCGCTCCCCAGGCATAAGGGGCGCCGTTTTCCTGAAATGAGCGCGCGATGAAGATCCACGAGTACCAAGGCAAAGAGATTTTCAAGAAGTACGGGGTCCCCGTGCCGCGCGGCATCCTCGCGCACACGCCGGAAGAGGCCGAGAAGGCGGCGCAGACACTGGGCACCAAGGTGACCGTGGTCAAGGCGCAGATCCACGCGGGCGGCCGGGGCCTAGGCGGAGGCGTGAAGCTGGCCAAATCTCCCGCCGAGGCAAGAGAGCTGGCCTCGAAGATCCTGGGGATGATGCTCAAGACCCACCAGACCGGTCCCGAGGGACAGAAGGTCCGGAAGGTATATGTAGAAGAGGGCCTCGACATCGCTAGAGAGCTCTATCTGGGCGTTACTCTCGACCGCGTTACCTCCCGAGTCACCTTCATGGCCTCCGCCGAAGGCGGCGTGGAGATCGAGGAGGTTGCGGAGAGGCACCCGGAGAAGATCCTGCGGGAGTCGGTAGACCCGGCGGTCGGTTTCGCCGACTTCCAGGGCCGGAAGATGGCTTTCGGGCTGGGGTTGAACAAGGACTCGGCCAACAAGTTCGTTGGCTTCTGCCGCGCGCTCTACAAGGTGTTCGTCGAGACCGACGCCTCGCTGGTGGAGATCAATCCCCTGGTGTTGCTGAAGGACGGCGGAGTGGTGGCGCTCGATGCCAAGGTGACCTTCGACGAGAACGCGCTGTTCCGTCACAAGGACCTGCTCGAGTACCGCGACGTCCACGAAGAGGATCCGGCGGAGTCGAAGGCCAAGGAGTTCGACCTGGCCTACATCTCGCTGACCGGCAACATCGGCTGCATGGTGAATGGCGCCGGTCTGGCGATGGCCACCATGGACACCATCAAGCTGGTCGGCGGCGCACCGGCCAACTTCCTGGACGTGGGCGGCGGCGCCTCGCGGGAGAAGGTCACCGCGGCCTTCAAGCTGATCCTGGCTGACCCGGGCGTGAAGGCGGTGCTGGTCAACATCTTTGGCGGGATCATGAAGTGCGACATCATCGCCGAGGGGATCATCGCCGCGGCCAAGGACGTCCAGTTGAAGATTCCGCTGGTGGTCCGGCTCGAGGGCACCAACGCCGAGAAGGGCAAGGAGATCCTGCGAGGCTCCGGGCTGCGGATCACCCCGGCCGACAACCTTCGCCAGGCCGCGGAGAAGGCCGTCGCCGCCGCCAAGCCCGAAGCTAAGGACGTCAAGTCATGAGCATCATGGTCGATGAGAGCACCAAGGTTATCTGCCAGGGGATCACCGGCTCCGCCGGATCGTTCCATGCCCAGCAGATGTTGGAGTACGGCACCAAGCTGGTCGGTGGCGTGACGCCGGGCAAGGGCGGGGGCAAGTTCGAGAACAGGGTCCCGCTGTTCGACAGCGTGGCCCAGGTCGTCAAGGAGACCGGAGCGGACGCTTCCGTGATCTTCGTCCCGCCGCCGTTCGCAGCCGACGCGATCCTGGAGGCGGCCGACGCCGGGATCAGACTGATCGTCGCCATCACCGAGGGCATCCCGGTGCTGGATATGGTGAAGGTGAAGCGGTCGCTTCAGGGGCGTCAGGGTCCGGACGGGATTCGCCTGCTCGGTCCCAACTGCCCAGGAGTGATCACCCCCGGCGGCAAGTGCAAGATCGGGATCATGCCCGGCCACATCCACAAGCCGGGCCGGATCGGCGTGGTCTCGCGCTCGGGAACGCTGACCTACGAAGCGGTCTTCCAACTCACCCAGCTGGGGCTGGGCCAGTCGACCGCGGTGGGCATCGGCG
>JBGTHI010000782.1:0-3466 GCA_041746295.1 Myxococcaceae bacterium | reverse complement strand
TCGGGTCCGGCTTGAGCGCCCGCCCCTGGAAGGTCGCCACCGCTTCCGCCGCCCTGTCCAGGCTCGACTTGCCCAGCCCGATCACCGTCACGTCGTGGGTTTTTCCCCAGATGTTGGCGCCGTCGATGTTGAGATTGGCGGCGATCCGGCCGGGCGGGACGGGTGGATGCGCGGCGAGGTACTCCGAGCCCAGGAGCCCCTGCTCTTCGGCCGCCACTGCGGCGAAGAGGATGCTCCGCGCCGGCGCCTTGGGCAACTGGGTGAACGCACGCGCGATCGCCAGCAAGCTCGCGACGCCGGAGGCGTTGTCTTCGGCGCCATTGTAGATCGCGTCTTCGCCCGGCTTGGCGCCTTCCTTCATTCCCAAATGGTCATGGTGGGCCGTGTACAGGACCACCTCTTTCGCCAGCACCGGGTCGCTGCCCGGGAGCATCGCGACGACGTTGGCCGTGCTCTTCCGCTGCACCTCGTTCTTGAAGGCTGCGTCCAGCTTTACGCCGAGCGGGACGGGACGGAACTCCCGCTTCTGCGCCTGAGCTCGGAGCTGGTCGAGCGACCTACCCCCCAAGGCGGCCAGTCGCTTCGAGGCCTCTTCCGTGGCCCAGGCGCGCATCTGCAACCCCTTGGTGGCGAGCGCTAGCGGGAGCTCGAACTGCTCTCCGGACCAGGAGGTCTGCACCACCTGCCACGGGTATCCGGCCGAGGGCTGGGTGTGAATCACGATCGCGCCAACCGCGCCCATCTTCTCTGCCATTTGGAACTTGTAGTCCCAGCGGCCGTACCAGAGCCGGGTCTTGCCCCCGAAGAGCTTCGGATCGGTCTCGGGATCATTGTTCATCATCAAGAGCACTTTGCCCTTGAGGTTCTCTCCTTTGTAATCGTCCCAGCCGAACTCGGGCGCCACGATGCCGTAGCCCACGAAGACCACCTCGGCATCTGAGATCCTTGACTCCGCCGCCTGATGGCCCGAGGCGGCGATGAAGTCTCGCGAGTACTGGAGCTGCTCCTTCCTGCCACCCGCGGCCAAAGCGAGCGACTGCGGATGGCCCTTGATCCCGACCAAATCGAACGGCTGCAGATACCCACCGCCGGGCGCGGCAGGTTTGAGCCCCAAACCTTCGAATCGCGAGATCAGGTATTGCTGGGTCAGGGCGTCGCCGCGGGTGGCGGGTCCCCTGCCCTCCAGCAGATCATGTGAGAGGAAGCGGATCGCTCCCCGGAGCGAAGCCTCGTCTATTCTGGAGGCGGCGGCCTTCTCCTCCACTGCGGGCATGAAACCGGATGCTGCATTGCCGGCAGAAGCGAGTAAGAGGCAGACGGAGGGCAGGGCAATCGCGAGGGCTCTCATGAGCCCCTTCTTATATCCGCGTGAAGCTCCCGAGCTTCGATCAAATTCTCCGACGGACCATGAGGAGGCGTCCTCGCCTCTTCTAGAGAGGCAGCACCTTCCAGCTGGTTCCTCCCGCCGTATCCATCACCTCGACGCCCAGCGCCTTCAGCGCATCGCGCGCGGCGTCCGCCTCCCGGAAGCGCTTCTCCTTGCGGGCCTTCTGCCGCTCGGCGATCAACGCCTCGACGCGCGCCCGGTCTATCCCACGCTCCTTCACCGCGCGGCTACGCCGTCGCTCCAGCCACTCGGCCGGGACATCGGTGAACAGACCGAGAACCGCCCCCAGACGAAGCGCCTCTGCGTGCAACGAGGCGACCGTCCTCGACACCAGGGTCTTGTCTTTCACCTTGGGCTTGTCGATCAGCTCGTTGAGCACCGAGAAAAGTCCGGACAGTGCGGCGAGCGCGCCGGCGGTGTTGAAGTCATCATCCATCGCCTCCTCGAACGCGCGGGCATGCTCGGTCGGATCGCCGTGGACCCCGCCAGCTTCCGGGGCTGCACCACCGACCCGGAGCTGCGCCTTCTGCAGCGTCTCGTAGAAGTACTCGAGCCGGGCCTCCGAATCGGAGAGAGACTTGTCGGTGAAGCTGAGTGGGTTCCGGTACTGGGTGGAGATGAAGAAGTAGCGGAGCGCCTCGGGATCGACCTTCTCCAGGGCGTCTCGCAACCGGACGACGTTCCCCAGGCTCTTGGACATCTTCGCACCGGCGAGATCCAGGAAGCCGCAGTGCATCCAGTAGCGCGCCAGCTTTTGCCCCGACGCGGCCTGGCTCTGCGCGAGCTCGTTTTCGTGATGTGGGAAGACCAGATCGATCCCGCCCCCATGAATGTCGAAGCTGGGTCCCAGGTACTTCCCGCTCATCGCCGAGCACTCGATGTGCCAGCCCGGCCGACCCGGGCTCCACGGGCTGGGCCAGGAGACCTCACCGGGCTTGGCCCCCTTCCAGAGTGCGAAATCGAGCGGGTCGCGCTTCTGCTCGAACGTCTGTGCCCGCTCTCCTTCCTGGAGGTCCTCCAGGCTGCGGCGGGAGAGCTCCGCGTATTGTGGATACCGGCTCACCGAGAAGTAGACGTCGGCTCCCGCCCGATAGGCGATGCCTTTCTGAATCAGCGTGGAAATGATGCGGTGGATCTCCGGGATGTGCTCGCTCACCTTGGGTGACACATCGGGCTCAAGCAGCTTGAGCGCTTTGGCGTCTTCTTCGAAAGCGGCGACGAATCGAGCTGCCAGCGCCAGGGGCGCTTCGGCACTCTGCTGCGCGGCGCGGATGATCTTATCGTCGACGTCGGTGAAATTGCGGATGTAGATGACTCCGAAGCCGCGGTACCGGAGATAGCGCACCACCACATCGAAAGAGGTGAAGGTCCGGGCATTTCCGATGTGCACAAAGCTGTAGACGGTCGGGCCGCAGACGTAGAGCCCCACCCTCTCGGGGTTGGCGGGCGTGAACGGCTCCTTCTGACGGCTGAAACTGTTGAAGATCCGTAGTGATGCCAAACGTTCACGCCCTCCCGCGGAGCGGCCACTCGCTCGCGAACGGTTCCAGGATAGAGGAATCCCGGGGGTAGAGTTCCTTTTTCCCCACTCCCCGCGCCATAATCACAGCTGGACGTACCTCTCGGAGGTCCCCTCGATGAGCAGCCTGAGCCACGGACGTGCCTTGCGGGAATCCCGCTGGGAACGAGAGGACGCCACCTCCTTGTATGATCCCAAGGCGCTCGCGGCCGTGATTCGCCTGCGGACCGAGGCGGAGGCCGAGGAGATCGCGCCGATCTTCCTGTGCGTCCGTACGGGCCCCAACGAAGGGGCACTGACGACCATCCCCCAGGGCACCACGCTGGTCGGGCGCTCCACCGACTCGGAAGCGCGGGTCGATCACCCCTCGGTGAGCCGGCACCACGCCGAGCTTCGCCGCAACGGAGAGCGCTTCTTCCTGCGAGACCTGGGGAGTCAGAATGGAACTTGCCTCAACGGATCGCGACTCAAGAAGCGGGAGGTCGAGATCTTCACCGGCGATCACATCGCGGTGGGCGACGCGGTGCTTGAGCTTCGTGGACCCCGCCGCACCTCCACCT
>JBGTHI010000781.1:0-2901 GCA_041746295.1 Myxococcaceae bacterium | reverse complement strand
GTTCCCTGATGATCGCAGCCAGAGCCGGCAAGGGAAAGGAGGCAATCGCGGCCCTGAGCCAGTTCCGCCTCCTCTGCGCCCACCGCCGCGGCCCCTACGGCGTATCCACCTGGACAACGCAGGTCGAACGCTGGCTCGCCGCCGGCGTCGAGGACTTCACCGCCGGCGCCGGCTGGTACGTCGGCCGTCCCCTCCTGGTGACCGAGAACGACTACGCCCTCCGCCTCTACAACGGCGACACGGGGGTGGTTATCGCAAGCGGCGGCGCCGGCAGGGTCCGCGCCGTCTTCGAACGAAGGAGCGAGCTGCTCGAGCTCAGCCCCCACCGCCTAGGCCAAGTCGACACCGTCTACGCCATGACCGTCCACAAAGCCCAAGGCTCCCAGTTCGACGAGGTGGCCGTCCTCCTCCCCCCGCCGACCTCGCCGATCCTCACAAGAGAGCTGTTCTACACAGCCGTCACGCGTGCCCGCCGGCGCCTCATCCTCGCCGGCACGGAGGAGATGGCGCGAGCCGCCGTCGATCGGCCCATTACCCGAGCCTCAGGATTATGTGAGTGGCTATGGAAGTAGCCCGAAGACCAGTGAGATCTACATCCAGCAAGAGCAATGCTCGGAGCACCGCCCGAATCAGAATCGACTGGAAGGTTCGATGACTCAAACGAAGATCCAAGCAGCGGAACGCCCAATCGGTGACATCTTCAGCGACGAGTACCGCTTTACTATTCCGCGCTACCAACGTCCGTACGCGTGGACGACCGAGCAGGCGGGTGAGATGTTCGATGATCTCCTTGCCGCATCGACAAGCAAGCCTTCACTTGACGATGTCGACCCATACTTTCTCGGAAGTGTTGTACTAGTAAAGGCGGAGGACAGCCCGAGTGCAGAGGTCGTAGACGGTCAGCAGCGGCTGACTACGCTAACAATCCTCCTGAGCGCGCTCCGCGAACATGTCTCTACAGCCTTTGCGGTGTCCCTCGATGCTCGCATGTTCCAGAAGGGCGACCCAATCAGGAAGACCATCGATCAGGCTCGCCTCACACTTCGAGAACGCGATCAATCGTTCTTTACGAGGAACGTGCAAGAACGAGTAGGAATAGCCACCATTCGCTCGATCGCGACCGACCTGCTTCCGGATAGCCAACGGAATCTCGTACAAAATTCGACCATGTTTCTTGACCGTTTGGCGGCGCTTGATCGGGAGCTATGCGAGAGACTAGTGCGGTTCGTGGACCGTCAAACCTACCTGGTAGTCGTGTCCACCCAGGATTTCGAGTCTGCCTATCGAATCTTCACGGTCCTTAACGAACGCGGCCTTGACCTCACCCACACCGACATTCTTAAATCCGAGATCATCGGCCAGCTCCCGGAGCTAGACCAGGATCTTTACACGAAGAAATGGGAATCCGAGGAGGAGGAGCTCGGACGGGGTGACTTTGCGGACCTGTTCTCCCATATTCGGATGGTCTTCGCTAAAAACCAAGGCCCGCGAGTCCATCCTGAGAGAGTTTAGATCGTCCGTTCTAGCCCAGGTGCCTGACGGCCGAATCTTTATTGATGAGGTCTTGATACCGCTATCCGACGCCTTTGAGGTAGTGACCCGCATCGACTACAAATCCGCTGTTGGCGCAGACCAGATCAACTACTTCTTGCGCTGGCTGAATCTCCTCGATAATACCGACTGGATCCCGCCGACGATCCGATATCTTAGCCTCAACCCGAGCCCAGAGGCCTTTCAGCGCTTTCTGAAGGACCTAGAGCGGCTCGCCGCTAGTCTTTTCATCCGCCGCGTCGATATCACACGACGAGTCGAGCGATATGGGCGAGTCCTACAGGCGATCGAGTCCGGAACTGACCTTTTCACGTCCGATTCACCCCTCCAGCTGGATGGCACCGAGCAAGCCGACACGATCATGCGCCTCCAAGGTGAAATCTATACCGTCACTCGTATCCGTCTTTACGTGCTATTGCGTTTGGACTCCGCTCTGTCCTCTGGCGGTGCCAGCTATGATCACCCCGTCATCACCGTTGAACATATCTTGCCCCAATGGCCTGCGTATGGCAGCATTTGGCGAGAGGTGTTCACGGATGACGAACGTGCGTATTGGGTTCACCGACTCGCTAATCTTACCCTCCTAACTCGACGCAAGAACTCCGAGGCCAGCAACTTCGAGTTTTCCAGGAAGAAGGAGGGCTACTTCGCGACAAAGAACGGGGTAAACCCTTTCGTATTGACCACTCATGTCCTGACTGCGACGGAATGGACGCCGGCTTCTCTCAAGGATCGGCAAGAGATAGTGGTTTCGGCGCTAGCCAAGCTATGGAGGCTGGCGTGACGAACGGAGTAGAGGAACGTAGGGTCTACGCGTTTCCTTGGGCCAGCCCGTTGATCCGAGCATCCACCTCCTGAGCCCTTGACCGATCAGCGTCTCTCCGTCAACCCTGTTGCGGATCCTGCCGGATGAGAAGCAAAAGGTTCGGCCGGCTCACCCTGGCCGTCTGATCCCGAGAGTAGAAAGAGCGGTCTGAGACGGGGCTGTCCGTCATGCGGCAGAGTTAGGCAGTGACCGGCGGCTCCCCCTTCCTCGACGCGCCGGCCTCCTCGTGGCTCGCCGCCAACCGGTCGGCGTTCGCCATCGCGGACGGATACCCGGTGAGTCAGGGGCACAGCCTGGTCGTCCCCCGACGGCTGATCTCGTCTTGGTGGGAGCTCGGCGCCGACGAGCGGGGCGACTTATGGAGTCTCGTCGACGACGTCAAGGCGCTCGTCGACACTCGCCACGCGCCCGACGGCTACAACGTCGGGTTCAACGCCGGCGCCGCAGCCGGACAGACGATCGAGCACCTCCACATCCACGTGATCCCCCGTTACGAGGGAGACGTTCCTGACCCGCGTGGAGGC
>JBGTHI010000780.1:0-2058 GCA_041746295.1 Myxococcaceae bacterium | reverse complement strand
GGCACCGCGAGGTCCGGATGGGCATCGAGCATCAGGCGCAGCAGGGTGGTTCCGGAGCGACCGACGCCGACCACGAACGGGACGGGGAATCGGCGCTTGCGACGCTCGAGAATGCGCGAGAGGAAAGCCATGGCCTCAGCTATAGCCGAACTCGGTCAAAGCAGCTTCTGGTAGAAGTCCGGATCCCGCTCAATGAGCGCCCACCACTCGGCGCTGAGCCGGCTGCTCTCCGCCTTGAGCTGCTTGTTGATCTGGCGCGCAGGGTTGAATCGCCGCCGCAGCCCCTTCGTCAGCTTGTTGCGCGGCAGAGCCTGGAAGATGCGATAGCGAAACGACTTCTGGGCCTCATGGACGCCGCTCTCCGCGATCACGAGACGCCCCCCCCGCGCCGCGCGGAAACCCGCCCCGTGGTGGTAGACCACGCCGCCGTAGACGCCGAAGAAGAGCGGGTGGGGATTGCTCCGGTTGGAGCGAAGCAGGGGCTTCCAGTCGACGCCCTGCTGATCGACCGCCTTCAGCACCCGAGCGCCGACGTCGGTCACCTCCCGGCCAACGGTGTTCGTCCAGAAATGTCCGCCCTTGCGCCAGTCGCCACCAAGCTCGCGCCAGAATCCGACCGTCGTCAGGCAGAAGCAGGGGTGCGGCTGCACGTCCGAGGCTTCGTCCCGACGTACCGCGATCAGCTTGTGGCGAGGCAAGTCCTCGGATATGAGGGGGGCCAGGTCGGCGATCGGGAAAGCGTCGCCGTCGATGAAGAGGATTTGGTCGTCGTCCGACTCAGCGCTGAGGGCGATCATGTCGGCGAGCAGGTTGAGCTTGGTCGAATGCTCACGGACTCGTTCATCGGAGGAGTAAAAGAAGCGGTGGGAGTAGTCGCTCTCCAACCCGTTGAGGAATGCGTAGACCTTGTACGGCTGGGGCAGGTGCCGATCCAGGTAGCGGAGCTGAACGTCGATCCAGCGATCATCCTGCCAGTGAACCGTGGCGACGTGGATGGTCATCCCCGGCCCCGGACCATGGCCCCCCTCACCACAGGTCCCCAAGGTTGTGAAGGATCTCGTGGAAGGCCCGCCTTTCCACGCCCAGGCCGTGAGCCTCGGCTGCCCGCCGGGCGTTCGCTCGCATCGATTCGACCTTACTTGGGTCCAGCGCCAGCGCCGACTCGGCAGCGGCAGCGAGGTCGGGGATCGCGTACGCCGGGCGAAAGCAGTTCTCTCCATCGACGTAGACGGAGTGGTCCCCGTGGTGCTCGGGGCAGACGATCAGCGTTCCCATCGCCATACCTTCTAGGGGAGGCAGATAGAAGCCCTCGCTTTCGTTGGGCAGGAAGACGGTCACCCGAGCCCGCCGCACCAGATCCAGATACTCGGATTGAGGAAGCAGCGCCGAGAGCAACAGGACGCGCCTGCCGTTCTCCACGAGACGTCTCTCCAGCTCCTGACCGAGCTCAGGTTTCTTCAGCGCGGCAATCAGCACATCGATGTCCTGATCCTTCTCCCCCGGCGCCGACAGGCTGTCCAGATCTACGGCGGTCGGGATTACGATCACGGGACCTTCAGTTAGGCCGGTTTCTCGCACCGCGTCCGCGACGACCTCGCTGTCGCAGATGCGAATCGCCTTGCGGGGAAGAAACTCGTAGCGGCTGCTGTTGGGGTCCGCGTGACGTACGTGCTGGAGAAAGTTGATCACCGGAATGCGTGGGTCGCGGTCGGGATGCTGGTCGGCCATCACCCAATCGCGGCCCGCCAGGAAGAAGACGTCGGGCCGAGTCTCGTACGGGTCCTCGACCACGTATTCGCTTGCCCCGTTCCAGGGGTTGCTCTCGTTCCACCAACTCTTCGGCGAGAAGCCGATCAGGGGCGTGAATCGGGCCGACGCACGGACATGGTTGAAGTAGTCCCAGACCTTCAGGTGCCCGCCGTGAAACTTCCTGAAATGTCTGTAGAAGAGGACCGTGCGCATCGAAGGAATCGGGCCAGGTGCGGGGTCCTGGCCCCGCTTAGCGTGCGCCGGCGGAGGCCAGCTGGAGCAGCTCCTCGACGCTCTCCTTCGTATAGG
>JBGTHI010000779.1:0-4799 GCA_041746295.1 Myxococcaceae bacterium | reverse complement strand
TGGACCATCGATGCCTGTCCCATCGAACTCCCCTCGCTCAGCGACGTGTCGACGGACTGCAATGGCGTGCCGACCCAGGCCCGTGGCCGCGTGGTGGTGAACGCGACCCGGACCATGGTGGGCACCATCACCGGCGATCTCTCAAGACCCGTGGTCCCGGCTGCGTCGGACGCGATCCGCATCGCGGTCGACGCGGAGCTGGAGGGGTTCGGGGTCAACGTGAAGGGCCAAACCGCCAGTCTGCTCATCCTGGGCGGCGCGCTCTCCTTCGTCGCGGAACCTCAGCTCGTCGCCAGCGCCTCGCAGGGCCTCTGTACCCTCCCCACGCCCAATCTCACCCTCTCCGAGGTCCGGTATCGCGCGGCCAAGCTCGAGATCCAGTCAGGGAACGACAGCTTCCAAGTGGAGGTTCCGGAGTCGCTCTTCGCCGCCCAGGTGGGTAGGCGTGGCGCACGGGAGAATTGGCTGGGGGGTGCCATCAAGCTCGGTGAGCTGGCAATGCAGGTGGGAGGGGGAGAGAGCGGTGGGCGGCTGGACCCCGACTATAACCCGGAGCGCTTCCTGGGTGCTTACGCCTGCACGCCGGACATCAAATTATCGGCGAACCTGGTGTGCCCGGACCTGCGCCAGTGGCTCGCGCCCCATATGGCGCGGCTTACGATTCAAAACCTCGGCGCAATCGCCAGCGCCTTGGAGAAGGACACGGTGTGTGGCTTTTCGAGTGATCAGGTAAAGCGCACGCCGGCTGTGATCGGAACCTTGGGTCGTCCTGGGGGAAGCGCCACCTATCAAATCACCACCCCATGCGCCCTGTCCTTCCCGAGCGCGCACGCGGTGGCTACCAACTGTCAGGGTGTCACACAGTATGTGCGCGGGGGCCTCTCGGTGACGGCGACCAAGACCCTCCGCGGAATCGTCACCGGAGATGCCGCCGAGCCGATCGTCCCCACGAGCCGGGACGCGGCGGAGATCGCCCTCCAGATTCAGCTCTCGGACTTCACGGGGAGTGATTCGGCGTCGGCCGCACGCTTCCATGTAAAACGTGGTCGCCTCGCGGCGGTCCTCTCCCCTAGACTCTCCCTCGACAGTCGGACGGGGGTTTGTTCCATGACAACCCCCGCCGTCGATTTTCGGGGCGTACGTCTCGAAGACGCCGACGTCGTGCTGGAAAGCCCGGACGGCTCGTTCGCCTTGCGCATCGACACCTCGGAGCTGGAGGCTCAGAGCGGATCCAAAGAAGGACGAACCAACCACCTGAGCGGAACCGTCACCTCGGAGGGAACTGCGTTGACCGTTCCCTGGACAGGGGATCCCCCGGTCCTCGATCCGGCTTACGACCCCCAGAAGTTCCAAGACGGCTTTGCTTGCACTCCAAATCTAGAGATCGCGGAGACAGAAGGCGCCTGCGCTTTCGTACGGCCGCGGGCGGAAGCGGCGGCGCGGCTGATCATGGAGAACACGGGCGCCCTCACCGCGGCGATCAACGCCGACCAGAGCTGTGGCTTCGACAGCGGAGACGATCCCACCCAGATCGTGGGGAAAGCCGGAGAGATGGGATCGCTGACCTTGAGCGTGAACAGCTGCTTGCTCCAGCGCAAGTCCCCCGGAGCTCTCTCCGAGGACTGCTACAGGGCGAAGAAGTACTGGGGAGGGGCGGCGCGCGTGACTGCCCAACGCACCATCGTGGGCGAGCGCAGATCCGGCTTGTTTACGGGAGAAGTGGTCCTCCCCCGGTCGCGAGAGGCCGTCACGTTTGAGCTGAAAGAAGCGCTGTTGAGCAACTTCAGCGCCTTCACCCTGCCGGAGGGGGTCTCTCGACCGGCCACCCAGATGACCCTTCACGGCGGCGTGCTGAGCGCCACAATCCTCCCCATCATGGGAGAGCGGAAAAGCAATCCGGGGCTGTTCGACATCTCGACGCCCGTGGCCCAGCTAAAAGACGTCCTCCTCAAGGGGGCGAGCGCGACCTTGGTGCTCTCGGGCAAGACGTTCGTGGTCGATATCCCCCAGGCTCGCCTTTCGGCGTTCAGCGGCGCGTACAAGGGAACGAACAACATGCTGAGTGGCACCCTCCAAATAGACGACCACCCGGCCGTCGTCATGGAGCCTCTCCCTCTCGATCCGTCGTTCGATCAGAAGACCTTCGATGGGGGGTACTCCTGTACTCCAGACTTGAGGGCCTTGATCTTGCCCCGGTAGCCCCTGGGATGACGTGGCGGACAGGGGTGGAACAGCGATGTCTCACCCTGCTGAGACATCCATGGGCCGTGGGGAAATGAAGGTCTCATGTCGTCCTGGAGCTTTGCGCTCCGCCGCTTGCCGGTACGAGATGTGAAGACAGGCACGCGGCCGACACTATGTCTCGAGAACTCATCCCCATGGCGATTCGAAACATCGCCCGGAACAAGCGCCGCTCTGCCCTCACCGGCGTAACCATCGCCTTCGGGATCGTCTCCATACTTTTCTCGAAAGCGTACCTCAACGGCATGCGGACCCTCATCGAGGAGTTCGTGGTGGACTCCATGTTCGGAGGGTTACAGGTTTATGCGGAGGGCTACGAAGGGGCGCTGGCGCTCGCACCCCTCAAGCCCGATCTCCCAGTGAGCGCCGACTACGAAGCGAAGCTCTTGGCGGCGCAGCAGATCGAAGCGGTCTCTCCCCGGCTCCAGTTCAGCGGGATGGTGAGCAACGGCGAGATCTCCACCATGTTCATGGGCATGGGCATGGACGTTACCCGAGAGGCTCGGGTCTGCCCTCGCGGCGCGCTCGCGGGAGGGGATCAGCTCCAGGGCCGCGGCCTCACCTCCCCGGACGCGCAGGAGATTATCCTCGGCGAAGGTCTGGCGAAAAATCTTAAAATTCAGATCGGCCATACCGTCACCCTCCTTGCCCAGACGCAGGCGGGCTCGCTCGACGCGCTCGATTTCACGGTGACGGGCATCTTCAATGCACGTGACCTGGGGATGAACCAACAGCTTGCGATCGTCTCGTTGCCGGTGGCCCAGCGGCTCTTACACATGGAGGGAAGGGCGACCGGCTACGTCGTGCGGCTGCGAGACATCACGGCGCTGGAGGCGACGACAGCTGAAGTCACCCAGGCGTTCGCTGCGGCAGGCTCGCCAATCAAGATCCGGACCTGGACGCAGCTCGCCCCGCTGTATCAGGACGTGCTGATGCTGCAGGACAAGATACTGCGCCTCATCGTGGCTTTGATCTCGGTGCTCGTACTCGTCGGCGTGGTGAACACCATGCTGATGGCGGTCTTCGAGCGGGTGCGGGAGATCGGGACCTTGATGTCCCTTGGATTCCGCCGAAGCGCCATCATCCGGCTCTTCCTGATAGAGGCGATGGGGCTCAGCGGCGCGGCCGCGCTGGTGGGCGCGCTGGCGGCGTGTCTGCTCGTGGCCCTGGCCCGGCGGGTGGGTCTCCCCTTCTTCGTCCCCGGCGTGGGTGAGGTGCTCAACCGTCCCGCCCTCAACCTGACCTTCCTCCTGGTGGCCGTGGGCGGCACGCTCTCCGGCGCCATGGTGGGAGGGCTCTACCCGGCCTACCGAGCGGCGCGGTTGCGCCCCGTAGAGGCGCTTCAATCCACCTAGAGCCGCCTCAATGAAGGAAGAACCATGCCCCTCCACCGACCACTCACCACACTCGCCGTCGTCGTCGCCGCGCTCATCTTCTTCCCTGCGTCGGCCTCGGCCGAGCCCAACGCGGATGAGATCCTGCAGCGCGCCGACGCGATTCTCGCCCCGGCGGAGTTCGAGGCCCGGGTCGAGCTCGTCACCCACCGCGACGGGGAGGGCCGGCGCTTCGAGATGCACGTCTGGAAAAAGGGGTTGGGCAAGAGCCGGATTCGCTTCCTCGCGCCCGCCGCCGACCGCGACAGCGAGGTCCTCCGCGACGGAGACAACATGTGGCATTTCCTCCCAAATCTGAAACGGTCGATCCGCATCTCTCCCCGGCAAGAGTTCCACGGCGGTGATTTCAACAACGCCGACCTGCTCAGGACGAACCTGGCGGTGGACTACGCCCCCACCCTGGCGCGCTCGGAGTCCTCGGACACCTGGCTCCTGGAGCTCAAGGCCAAGCACGACACCGCGGCTTACGACTTCATCCGGTACTGGGTGCGAAAGGCCGACAACATGCCGCTGCGCCAGGAGTTCTACACGCGATCCGGCAAGATGATCCGCGCCCTGGAGCTCTCGGAACCCAAGTCCTTCGGAGGCCATGAGCGACCTACGCGGCTGCTGATGAAAAACGTCCTGGTCCCTTCGCGGTCGTCCGAGATGGTGATCAAGAAGTTCGTCGTGAAGCAGAAGATCGATGAGGGGCTGTTCCAACTCTCCGCCCTCGGGAGGTAGCCATGGCCAAGCTGGTTCGACTCCACGGTATCGACAAGGTTTACACGCTGGGGAAGATCGAGGTGGCCGCCCTCCGCGGCGTTGATCTCGACCTCGAGGAAGGGGAGATCTGCGCGTTAATGGGTCCCTCCGGCTCGGGGAAGACCACCCTCCTCAACATCCTGGGGTGTCTGGACGTGCAGACGCGCGGCACCTACGCTCTCGGCGGCCGGTTGATCGCGGGGGTGGACGTCGACGGCCTGGCGGAGATTCGGAGCGCGGAGATTGGGTTCATCTTCCAGTCGTTCAACCTCATCCCCGTCCTGAACGTCTTCGAGAACGTCGAGCTGTCGATGCTCCCCAGCCGAAGGTGGCGCCCGCGCGAGCGCCGCGCCCGCGTCCAGGAGCTGCTCGAACGAACGGGGCTCGCCCCCTTCGCTCACCACCGGCCCGACGAGCTGA
>JBGTHI010000778.1:0-3745 GCA_041746295.1 Myxococcaceae bacterium | reverse complement strand
CGGCCCGATGCTCTGCCCGTTCATGCCGACTCCCGGGGAGGTGAGCTTGGCGCGTACGCGAGGCAGCACGTCGGTCCCGCTCACCGTTCCTTGCAACGTCAGCGCCCCTTCCAACCGCGACCCGGGTCCGAACCACTCGCTCGGGGAGATCTGCGCTCCGGAGAATTTGTAGTCGAGCGGGCCATCGAACCGGTACTGCCCTTCGCCATGGAAGCGCCCGGCCGGACCATCGAAGTCGGCGCGGGCCAGCTGCAGGGCATCGCCATCGACCAGCCGCAGCAGCAGCTCCGCCTCGCCCAGGCGCCGGCCGTAGTAGCGGGTGTCGTGCAGCGACGCGCGGATCTCACCGGTCAGCCTCGAAGCCAGGCTGTCCATCCAGACCGAGGCCGAGGCTTCTCCCTGCATCACGTTTTGGAACACCTCCACCGCCGGGTGGAGCGGCATGAGCAGATCGATCAGGTCTTCGGTCCGTCCGCGCGGGGCATCGACCTTGCCCTTCACGTAGAGCCCCTGCGGGCCGAAGGTCAGTGCGGCGTTTCCGCTGTAGGGCGTCTTGCCCTTCTGCGCCTCCACGTGCGGGAAGGACATCACCGAAGCTTCGTACTTGAGCGGCCCCTGCACGTGGCCGAGATCGAAGAACCAGAACTTGAAGTGATCGAAGTTGAATTCGGAGTCGACCTTGGGACCGCTGAAGGGCCCTTCGATGTTGACCCGCGCCGTCCCCCGGCCCGCCCAGGGAATCTCCACCAGCTTCTTGAAGTCGGAGAGGTTCAAGGCACCCGTCACCGCAACCCGCAGCGCAGATCTGAAGAAGAGGTCGACCTCTCCTTCCGCGCGCGACTCGCCCACGCCGACCCTGATGTCGTGCAGCTCCACCCGATCCGGCATCACCTTCACGCTGGTCTGTCCCCAACCTCTGTCGAAGGTGAGGATAGTGGTGGAGCCCGGGGTATTCGGCTTGTCGAAGGGCCGGTTGGCCAGGACAAAAGAGCCGACGGTAAACTCGGAGCTCCCCTTGAGCTGCGGCCGGGGCAGCAGCGTCCCAGAGACCTGCGCGGTTAGCGTGGTGGGGAAATCGACCCAGGCCCCCTTCAAGCTGAGCCGCTCCAGCACCTTGCCTAGGTGCGCCCCTTCGGTCTTCAGCTTGAACCGAGCTGGCAGCTTGGGTTGCGACAGGTTGACCGCGCCGCTCACCAGCACCTTTCCCGGACCCGCCGAAAAACGAAGCCCGTTGAGCGTCAGCTCGCCACCCTCAAGGTGGAGATCGGCATCGAAGTCACCCGGCTCGAAGTCGCCCCACCGCAGCTTCTGGGATACGAGCTCCGCGCTGAGTGAGGGCTTCTCGCCGGTGCCGCTGAGGGTGAGTCGGGTCCAGAGCTGTCCCCCTACCCGGTCGGGCGGCTCACCGGTGACCCGGGCCAACAGCTGCATCGGGAAGAAGAGTTGCCCGTCGAGCGCGAAGCGCGGGGCGCAGAGCTCCTCCACTCTTCCGCCCAGCGCCAGGGTCATCCCCTCCAGCGCCAACTCGCCTTTGCGGATTTCCAGCCGGTCATCCGAGGTGGCCCAGTCTCCCGCCACCGAAAGCGTAGCCAGCGAGAGCGATTCTCCCGCCTTGCTCAAACGCACGAAGCCATGCGCAGCCTCGATCTCGAATGCAGAGACCCGCCGCTGGCTGTTCCATCCCACGTTCAGTCCGGTCAATTCCAGGGCGGAGCCCGCCTCGCCGCGAACCCGGATCTCCCCATCCCGGAGATCCAGCTTGTCCAGATGGAGCTTGCGGACCGCGTCCAAAGGGCAGCTTCCGGAAGGCTCGCGGGCCTTGCCCCCCTTCAGCTCCAATGCGAGCCGGGGGCGGAAGATCCGCAACGCCGCGATCCGAATGCCACCGAATGGGGTGACCGACAGCCCGCTCACTTCCACCTTGTCGGCGGCAAACAGCACTTCTCCAGAGCCCTCGGAGCCTTCGCCGCCTGGAGTCCGGGGCTTGGCGGAGAGACCGAAAATACGGACCGTCTGCGAGACCGGATCCAGCTCGCAGCGGCCGATCCCCACCTCCATTCCCAACGCGGCGGGGAGCGCGCGGCGGGCCAGGGTGCAGGCGCCGTCCCAGGCCAGATGTGAGCGCAGGAACAGCACCCCGGCCGCCGCCACCCCGACGACCGCGAGCAGCACTCGGCGGTAACCTCGTTTGGGCCTCCACTTCACGAAAGAACCCTTATAGCTCTAAAGGGAGCCCACCTTGCGCGGCTTGGACTGGCCGTCCGCCTCAAACTCAGGCTGGTGCGCCTCGGAGAGGGCCTCCGCTCTGGCCGCAGCGTCGCGGAAGCGCGGGTCGGCCTCCGCTACCCTCTGGTAGTAGGCCAGCGCCTTGCCCGGATTGCCGCTCGCCTCCCACGCGCCGGCCAGGTCGTAGCGAAGCGCGTTCACCACGTCCGGAGCGGTGCTCTCCGCGAGCGTGAGCGCTTCCTTGAAGCGGATCACCGCGCTGTCGGCGTCCCCCTTCATCTGGTGGATCAACCCCATCGTGGCAAGGCAGTCGATCTCCTTACGCTTGCCCTTGGACCCCTGCCGGGCCACCGCCAGCTCGCCCAACGCGTCGTCCAGGAGCCCCATCTCCTTGTAAGCAATTCCCAGGTCGTAGTGGGTCTCGACGTCCTCGGTCTTGACCGTCTTCTCGACGCCCTTCTTGAACTCCTGGAGCACCTCGTCGACCGAGTACTGGAAGTCGTCGGTCGACGGCTGCGTGCTGGGCGCCTCCTCCAGAACCGCGTCCAGCTCGCCCTCGCCAAATCCCTTTCGCTGGCGGAGCTCCCCCATCAACTCGTGCGCGCGCCGGTGCTGCGGATAGGCCAGCAGCACCGTCTCCAGAATCTCCTCCGCTTCCTGGAGCTGTCCGCCCTCCAGGAAGAACGAGGCCTCCTCCAGCTCGCCCGCGGCCGGATCGTCGGCCCCGGTCTCGGTGTCCTCGGGCATCTCCTGCTCGTAGCCCGGCTGGGTGGTGAGCGAGATCTGCTCGGACTCGAGCTCGGAGCCCGGGTCGGTGTCGTACTGGGCCTCCAAATCTCCGCTCGAATCCACCGCCGGCAGCTCGGAATTGGTGGTCGCCGAGTAGATCGGATCGCCTATCGGCGGTGCCTCCTCGCCGATGATCCCGTACCGGCCCGAGGGCTCGCTGGGCGCGACTTCCACCTCACTTAGGTCCTGGACCAGCTCTTCCTCGTTGACCTGGTCAACCTGACTGATCTGATCGACTTGGTTGACCAGGCCGAGGTCCATCTCCGCACCGGAGACCTCCACCGCACCCAGCTCATTGGCGAACTCGTCCGAGAAGTCCTCGCGCAGCTCCGCATCGACGAGCTCGGGTCCGTCCTCCAGGCTCGAGGAGGAGCGCGTCGGCGGGCCGGACATGAGCCCGGTCTCCGCCTCGTCCATCCCCAGAACCCGAACAAAGGCCGGGAGCTCGGCGTGATACGGGTCCGCGACCTTCAGCGCTTCCAGATAGGGTTGGGCGCGCGTGGCGTCGCCCCTGCGGGCGAGCAGCCGAAGGACGTTGAGCAGGCTGTCCAAAGCCTGCGGGGCCTGACGCGTTTCGTAGATTTGATAGGCCTTCTCGTGCGCGTCGAGGTTCTCCGGGTCGGCCTCGAAGATCTTCTTGAGGTTGTCGAGCGCCTTATCGTGGAGGCCATACTTGAAGTAGACGTCGGTCTCAGTGAGGAGCTTGTTGAGCGAGCGGCCGCCAGCTTTC
>JBGTHI010000777.1:0-1874 GCA_041746295.1 Myxococcaceae bacterium | reverse complement strand
GAGGCGCGCCCCAGCCTGGGCTACCGCGACCTCGGCGAGCGCCGCTTCGATTGGATTCTCTCCAATATCCCGGCCCGCATCGGCGAGGCCGGAGTGGCCTACCTGTTCGAGGAAGGCGCCCGCCGCCTCACCGCTGACGGCGAGCTACGGGCGGTGGTGATTCGCGATCTCCGCCCCATCGTCGAACGGCTGAGCGGGCTGCGGGGCTGGTCGGCATGGCTCTGTCACGAAGGGCCCCGGCAAGCGGTCTTTGCGCTGTCTCCCCTCACCTCCCCGGCCCCAACGGATCACGAGTCGCTCTATCTCCGCGATCGAATCGAAATCGCCGGGCTCGCGCTCGAACGCCCGCACGACATCTCGGAGGAGCCGGCCCATCTTAGCGAAGGGCTTCCACTCCTCCTGGAGCTACTCCCCAAGCAGCCCGTCGGCACTGCGCTGGTCTGGAGCGGCGGCTACGGTGCGGCGGCAGTGCTGCTGGCCCAAAGGGGCAACCGGGTGGTGGCCGCCGATCGGGATCTCCTCACCACCACCTTCACCCGCCGAAACGCCGATGCGGCGGGATGCGCCATCTCGCTTCGCGACGCCGCGCGGGCGCAGGACGCAGTCGGGCCAACCGAACGCTTCGGCCTTTTTGTGGGCGAGCTGCGCCCCGAGCTCAGCCGCGAGCCGATGCTGGCAGACCTCGATGCCTCCCGAGTGCTCGCCGCCCAGGGCACATGCCTCCTGTGGCTCGGCCTGAATCGCTTCAAGCCGCCGGACGCCACCGCGCTCGCCTCTCGAGGCCGCTACTCCGTCTGGCAGCTGCGCGGCCGCTGACCTGCCCCAGGTTGGTAAACCCGCCGTGAATTCCGCGGCGCGTTTACCAATCTGAAGGGATCTCCTTGAATCGCTCGCAGCAACGCAACATCGGCCGGCCCCTTCAACTCGAGCCAGCATGCGGCAGGGAACAACCGACCCGGCTGCAGCGCAACCCGCTCGGTCATCTCCAGGAAAGAAACGGTGTGGGGGACTCGCATCGCCTAGCCCGCCACCCGGGAGCGGACGAAGACCCAGCCGAATTTTCTCAGGTACTGCAGCGCGCTCACCACCACCGCGAGCGCCGCGACGAAACCGACCGGAGGCACGTAGGGCGCCAGTCGCCCGGGCTCCACCAGATGCGAGTCGCACACCAGGCAGATGACCACCAACAGCAGCAGCGTGAAGGTCGCGTACTTCCCGACCCGCGTGGGGGTCACCTCCAGGCGCAGGTGACGGGACCGCACCGCCAGCGCCACCGCGGCCATGTAGAGATCGCGCGCCACCACCAGCCCCAGGAGCCAGAGCGGAAGCCGCTCCTCCGCGGTCAGCGCGACCAGCGCCGCGAAGACCAGGAGCTTGTCCGCCATGGGATCCAGCAGCGCGCCCAGCCTCGAGCGCTGATCCAGCACTCGGGCCAACAGCCCATCCAACCCGTCGGAGAGAGAGGCCACCGCGAAGCAGATCAGCGCCAGATCATACCGGGCAGTGAAGTAGAGCGCCACGAAGACCGGCACCAGCAGAAAGCGGACGAGGGTGATCCCGTTGGGAACGTTGATCACGGCGTGACGATCACCACCCGGCCCTCGGTCAGGTAGCGCCCTCCTGAGTCGGCCAACCGCTTGCCGTCCGCGAGCGAGAGGATTAGGTCGGAGCCCTTGGCCCTCTTGGCCCTTACCACCAGCGGCCGCTCACCGACCTTCATGCTCTTCTTCCCCTGCTCCAGGCCCTTCGCCCCCTGCATCCAAGACGCGACCGGCACGGCGGCACGAGCTTCCTCGGAGAGCATCGTCGCCTCGTAGAGGACCTTGCCCGCCTCGTCCACGAGGCGCGGGATCAAGATGGGCTTCACCTTCACG
>JBGTHI010000776.1:0-2547 GCA_041746295.1 Myxococcaceae bacterium | reverse complement strand
TCGTGCGGCGAAATCTTCTCGACGAGGCTGAGCAGCTCCGATCGGCGCATGGCTGCCCTACACGAAGGGGACCCAGGAAACGGACGCGCCCGGCTCCACTCCGAGTTGCTGCCGCGCGGTGCTGGGAATCGCCACCTCCGTCCCGTCGACGACCGCCTCGCAGCGGACCGCGCCGAAGCGGCTGGTCCCTTCGCTTCGCTCCACCGCAACCAGGAGATCGCGCGGCGTGCCGTCGGCCTGGGCAGTCACCGTTCCGGTCTGGAAGGCGCGAAGCAGGGTCACCTCGTCGGCCTTGGCCTCGAAGTGCGGCCCGCCATCGAACGGATCTACTTTGTCCGCATAATGAAAGCCGATCCGCTCCAACATCCGTTGCACCCCCCGGGTGCCGGCCCCGACCTCGCCTAGCACCGCCTGGGCTTCGTCCGAGAAGAGTGAGGCGTAGATGTCCGAGGAGGGAAACAGCTCCTTGATGAATTCCTTGTTCTGACGCGAGAGTCGGTCTGCCTCTTGGTACCTCAAGCCCGTAAACTTCTGACCGCAGGCTTCCCAAAGCAGGGAGCGGCCGTCGGAGAGTAGGGGCGGTAACAGCTCCGCCAGCACCCGGTTGCGAAAGCGGTCGCGGTGCATCCCCATGAACAGGAACCGAACGTAGGAGAGCTGCTTGCCCGCCTTGGCGGGACCGCTGCGATGCTTGGGATCCACCACCAAGCCGCCAATCTCGGTAGGGCCATCGTAGTTGTAGGCGATGGAGAGGACGCGGTGGCGCAGGTGCTTGCCCAGGCTGGCCGAGTAATGCTCCCGCTCGCTCACCTCGTAGTAGACGTGTGGCGCGTCATAGGTGCCGTGCTGGGCGATCATCATGCTGGTGCCCCACAGCTTTCCGGTGCTCGAATCCTCCAGGACGAACAGGTACTCGCGTCGCCGGACATCGGCGATCTCGCCCGAGAAGCTGCGTTCCGAGTGGTCGATCAGCTCCTCCAGGGTGTCCTGGTTGTCGGGCAGATTGACCGTGTTCAGCGCCTTCGCCAGGCGGCTGAGCTGGGAGAGATCGTTCTTTTGAGCGTCGCGCAGGAGGAGCATGGCGGAAGGCCGCCGACTCTACTATTCCAAGCGGCATGGCGAAGCTCAAAGCGGTGGTGATTGGAGGGACCGGGTACGGTGGCGCGGAGCTGCTCAGGCGGCTGCTCTTTCATCCCCAGGTTCAGGTGACCCGCGTGGTCTCCGTGGACAACGTCGGCAAGCGGCTGGGCGACGTGCACTTGAATCTGGCGGCATTGAGCGATCTCACCTTCGAGCAGCTGCCGCCCAGGGAAGCGGCGGCGGGCGCGGACGTGGTCTTCCTGGCGATGCCCCACAAGGCGACCGCCAGAGTCGTGACGGAGATCCTCGACTCTGGCGTCAGGATCGTCGATCTCTCTGGCGACTTCCGGCTGCGCACCCCCGCCCAGTACGCGCATTTCTACGGCGCCGAGCATCCCGCCCCCGAGCTGCTCGAGCAGGGGCTCTTCACCTACGGGATGCCGGAGCTGAACCGCGAGGCGATCAAGAAAGCACGCTACATCGCCAGCCCCGGCTGCTTCGCGACGGCGATCGCGCTGGGCTTATTGCCGCTGGCGCGGGCCGGCCTGCTCAACGGCCCGGTCCACACAGTGGCCGCCACCGGCTCTTCCGGAAGCGGCGCCAACCCGACGATCACCACCCATCATCCCCTGCGCGCGGTGAACCTGAGAACCTACAAGCTGCTCGAGCACCAGCACATCCCGGAGATCCTCCAGACGCTGCAGGCAGCCGGCGGCGCTCCCTCCGCGTTGGAGCTCGTGCCGGTCTCCGCGCCGCTCTCGCGCGGCATCTTCGCTACCTCCTTTGTGGAGGTTCCGGCCTCCACCACAGCCGAGGGGCTGTCCGGATTGTGCGAGCGCTGGAAGAAGAGCTTCGCTGGCGAGCGGTTCGTCCGGGTGCTAGAGGGCGGGCGACAACCGGAGGTCGTCGCGGTGGCGGGCAGCAATTATGTCGAGGTAGGGTTCGTGCTCTCTCCGCCCACAGGGGAGAGCCGCCGCGCGGTCTGCTTCTCCGCCCTGGACAATTTGGTGAAGGGGGGCGCCGGTCAGGCGATTCAGAGCTTCAACATCATGATGGGCTTCGACGAGGGGCTGACCCTGGCCGAGCCGGGGCTGTGGCCGTGAGCGGACTGAGCGCATTCAAGGGTCGCTGGTTCGTGGTGAAGATCGGCGGCGAGCTGGCGCGGGATCGCGCGGGGCTGGCTCAGTCGGTCGGTGCGTCGGTCCGCGCCTTTCTCGATGTGGGCATCCGGGTCTGTGTGGTGCACGGCGCTGGACCGCAGGCGACCGAGCTGTCGGAACGACTGGGGCTGAAGACGCAGCAACTCGGTGGTCGCCGGGTGACGGACGAGCCCACCCTGGAGGTGATGAAGATGGCGCTGGCTGGGCAGGTCTCGGTGGATCTCGCCGCGGCCTTCCTGCTCGCCGGCGTGCCGGCGCTCTGCAGTACGGGGGTTTCCGCCGGTCTGGTGGAGGCGGTCCGCCGCCC
>JBGTHI010000775.1:0-2719 GCA_041746295.1 Myxococcaceae bacterium | reverse complement strand
TCACCGCGCCCCGAAATGTCCCCTCCGGGGCCTGGGCGAGCGCGGCGTAGGCCAACGCCGCGCCCGACGCGTAGCCGACCAGGACCGGACGTAGGTAGCGCCCCAGCCGCAGCTGCTTCTGGGCGTACTGGCTCAGCGCGGCCAGATCTCCCCCCGGGTAGGCGCAAGTCCGCTTCGTCCGGAGAGCCGCCAAGTAGTGACGGACATCCACGCCCAAAACCAGATAGCCGGACTCGCTCAGGCGCGTTGCCGTGTGAGCCAACACCTGGTTCCAGCCATCGTCTCCCGAGACGAGTACGACGGTGCCGATCGGAGGGTCCTTGGGTTGGCTGACCTCGACCGTGCCGAACGTCTTGAGGTCCAGGTTCTTGGTCGGCGCGGGCACCTTGGGCGACGCGGGATCCGCAGAGGGGCCGGCATCGGCCGAAGCAGCCGCGAGGCTCAGGCAGGCGGTTAGTACGAGGCTCGCTGGCGTCATCTTCCCACTTTCAGTTCGGGTCGAACCGTTCGGACCATCGGAGCTTAGACTTCGTAGTCGATCGGCCCTAGATAACCCAGCGAATGGCTGCTGAAAGCGCGCGGGAAGTGGATGGCGCGAGTCCTCGAACGTACGCCTCGCCGGAGGCAATCAAACAGGCCCGGGGGGCAACGCCTCCGCCCGGAGACAAAGGCGGGCGTCGATTTCGCCCCCAACCGTCAACTCCTCGTCTTCGATCGCTTCCTCACGCGCGGATGGCATCGGTGTTCGGCGATCCCTCCATGCTCATGGGGGCCCCGTCCTCGAGCTGAGCGTCCAGAAGACCCGCACGACGAGGGACGTCGACCTTCGTTTGATGGGTCCCCCTTATGTCATAATGCGGGAACGCTGTCGATGCTAGCGGACCACCTGCGAGAAACGTCGATTCACCTCGTCCCAATCGATGTTGCGCATGAAGGCTTCGACGTAGGCCTTTCGATTGGCCCCATAGTCAATGACATAGGCGTGCTCATACGTATCGCAGGCCAGTAGCGGCGTCGCGCCCCACACGCCGCCCTGATCCTGGGCGTCGCAGAGGAAGTTGTGAAGCCGAGCGTCGGAGGGATCATACGCAAGAACCACCCAACCCCGCGCGCAGAGCGCTGAGGCCACGAAGTCAGCCTCCCAAGCGGCGAGACTCCCAAAGTCCTTCTCGAGCTTGTGGACGATCTCTCCCCCCGGCCGACCCCCACCCCCCATGTTCTCGAAGTACAGCGCATGAAGGATCTGCCCGTTCGCCGCGAAGGTCTCCTCTCGTTTCAGGTTCCGCATCTCGCTGTAGATGGGGCTCGCCTGGTGGCGATCCACGTGGTCGAGCTTTGCTTCGATCTCGTTGCGCTTGCGCACATACCCAGCATACAGCGTGTCGTGGTGAAGCTTCATTGTCTCCGCGCTGATGCCGTCCAAGGCATCGATCGCATACCGGAGAGGCCGAACCTCGTGCTGAGCACTCGGGCTCTCCGTTTCGATCGGAGCCTGGGGTCGGTTAGATTTGAGAAAGAGCACCGGCGGCTCAGTCCCATGCCTGGCATGCGTCCTCATCGGTTCCACCCCAAACAAGAAGTCTAGCGAGCCTCCCACAACCGGCAACGAATAGTAGAAGGTGCCAACCTTCGAGGCGCTTACGTCGCCACCTACCAAGCGCCCGCCGGCATTCCCCCACCCGGAAACACCTTCGCGATTCCTGAGAGGGGAAATACTTCAAAAGGAAGTCAGGTGAGACTACCTTCACTGCCCAGTTGAGCGGTCCTCTTCAACAACCATCAGTGAGGCAATCAACGTATGAGAATGCTCGGCGTCACGATCGTTGCCCTTGGCCTCTTGACCATGCCGGCGGCGGCGGCAGTCCCATCCGTGCTTGCGGGAAACACAGTCGGTTCTGGTCAGGACGTCCTGCACGTGCAGGCTGGCTGGCCGGGGATTTCGGCGACACTTCTCCACGGTCTTAACGAACGTGCCGACGTTGGGGGTCGCTTCTCTTTCAACTATGGCTACGAAGGGCTCACCGCGGTTGTCCCTGGCTTCAAGCTGCAGGGTATCGTGCGAATCGAGATTGTCGATAAACCCAGGTACAATCTCGGGCTAAGATTCGAGCCCGGATTCTTTGTCTACTTCGACAACAACCGTTTTGGTGACGATGTGACGGGCGGGATGACGATTCCGGCGGCGCTGGCGCTGGGGATACCTGTCCATCCACACGTCATGCTGAACTTCGGGTTCGAGGTCCCCTTCTTTTTCGTCTTCAATTACAGCCAATTCGTGATTCCCATTTTGTTTGGTGCGGGTGTCGAGTATCAACTCGATCAGAATCTTTCCCTGACCTTCAATACGCGTTTTGGTCCTGCGATTATCGCCAGCAACGCGGGATCGGGTTCGGACTTCGCCTTCCAGACTTTGATCGGCTTGGCGTTCAAGCTGTAGGCCGGGGAAGACCGGCCACGCTCCTGGATCTACCCGGGATTCTCCAAAAGCATGATCGCCCCCCTCGGCAAGACCCGAAATCTTCTGGCTCGAAAAACATGAGCGATTTCGATCAATTGCCTCTAACTGATCAGCATTGGCGCTAGCCCGGATAATTCATACCCGGCGTTGGAGTCGTCTCACGAGAGTTCTGATCCGGCCCTCGGGCCGACACGAGGCGATTTTCAGGCTGGACGCCGCAGTTCCTGCTGGCAGCCCGGGTTTCTTCGCTACGCGGCGTTG
>JBGTHI010000774.1:0-7363 GCA_041746295.1 Myxococcaceae bacterium | reverse complement strand
CATGTGCTGTGGTGGGAATCAGGCGCGCAGCCGGTACAGCTGCTCGCCGATGGCGAGGTAATGATGACGATCGCCTACAACGGGCGCATCTTCAACGCGCAGGTCTTCGAGCAGAAGCCATTCGAGATCATCTGGCACGACCAGTTCCTGGATCTTGACGTGTGGGGCATCGTCAAAGGCTCGAAGCGGAAGGATTTGGCTTGGGAGTTCCTGAAGTTCTCGACTGGCACGCAGCGCCTGGCCGATCAGGCTCGCTGGATCGCCTATTCACCAGCGCGCCGCTCCTCGCTCTCGATCATACAGGCTCCTAACTTCAAGCACGCAATAAACGGCATCGCGATGCTGCCGCATCTGCCGACAGCACCGCAGAATCGCGGCAATAGCTTGCCGCTGAACCACCGCTGGTGGGCCGATCATCAGGATGATCTGATGGAGCGCTGGTCGGCGTGGCTTGCTCGATAGCTTCATGCGGCGGCGCACGCTCAAATCGCAGCTGAAGGCGGCGGACCGCCGCGAGAAGCTCAAATCGCTCGCGCTTGCTGCACCGCTCGTCTTCTTCGTGAGCGTGGCGTTCGCCGCTCCGGTCGCGATGATGTTGGTGCGGTCGGTTTACAATCCCGGCGTCGCCAAAGTCTTTCCGCGCACCGCGGTTGCGCTTTCGGAAGGGCCGTCCAGCGGTGTACCCGACGAGCTCGTGTTCGTGGCACTTGCCGAAGACATGAAGGCGGCGCTCGCCAACCGCACGATTGGGCACGTGGCAACGGGACTCAATATCGAGCTCACGGGGATGCGCACGCTTGTCATCCAAACGGCCCGCGACATCGCAGGCACGGCACCGCCGTACAAGGAGCGCTTGATCGCGCTCGACGCCCGTTGGGGGGAATCCGCCACCTGGACCGCCTTCCGGCTGGTCAGCCAGACCTTCACTGCGACGCACTATCTGGCGGCTGCAGATCTCCGATACGACGAGAGCAGGACCATCGTGCGTGAGCGACCCGAGAACCGGATCTACGTCACGCTCTTTGTTCGCACGCTCTGGGTTTCCGCGGCGGTAACGCTGCTTTCCCTTCTGCTCGGATTTCCGACTGCCTATCTGCTCGCGCACCTGTCATCGCGGATCACGAATCTCTTGATGATCCTGGTGCTGCTGCCGTTCTGGACCTCGCTGCTCGTTCGCACGACATCGTGGATCGTCCTCCTCCAGCGGCAGGGCGTGCTCAACGATATTCTCGTCGCCTCGGGATTGGTCGCCGACCCTGCGCGCCTTCAGCTGATCCACAACGTGACCGGCACGGTCTTCGCGATGACACATATCCTTCTGCCTTTCATGATCTTGCCATTATACAGCGTGATGAAGATGATCTCGCCCGCTTACACCCACGCGGCCTTGTCGCTGGGCGCAAGCCCAGTCACTGCCTTTAGGCGGGTGTATGCGCCATTGACGCTGCCCGGTGTCATGGCTGGCTCGCTGTTCGTCTTCATCCTGGCCATGGGCTACTACATCACGCCAGCCCTCGTCGGTGGTCGTTCAGGCCAACTGATCTCGAATATGATCGCCTTCCACATGCAGAGCTCGCTCAACTGGGGTCTCGCGGCAGCCCTCGGCGGCATTCTACTCTTCGGTGTCCTCGGCCTCTATTTCGTCTATCTGCGCATCATGGGCGTCGAACGGATACGCTTCGCATGACCATCAAAGCGCAATGGGCCAGACGCGATTTCATGGAACGGGCAGGCAGCTTCGGCCTGCGCTTCTATTGCGGCCTCGTCTTCCTTTTTCTGATCGCGCCGATCCTCGTCATCGTGCCGCTCTCCTTCAATGCCGAGCCTTACTTCACCTTTACCCCCGCGATGTTAGGCTTTGATCAGGAGGGTTACTCGCTTCGCTGGTATCGTGACATTTTCGAAAACCAGCAGTGGCTCGATGCGATCCGGAACAGCCTCTTCATCGCCGTCGCGGTAGCACTACTTTCGACGGTTCTAGGCACACTGGCCGCGCTCGGTTTACAGCGCGCCGACCTGCCTTTCCGCTGCGCGATCATGGGTCTTTTGATTTCACCATTGATTGTGCCGGTGATCATCACAGCGGCGGGCATGTATTTCTTCTATTCGGCCCTCGGATTGGCGCAGACCGACCTCGGCATTATCCTGGCCCATACGGCGCTCGGCGCGCCCTTTGTCCTGATCACGGTCACCGCCACGCTTGCGGGCTTTGACCGCAGCCTCACCCGTGCGGCGGCGAGCCTCGGTGCCGATCCGTTAACCGTCTTCTTCCGCGTGACATTTCCGCTGATCGCGCCGGGCCTGATCTCGGGCGCGCTTCTCGCCTTCATCACCTCATTCGATGAAGTCGTGATGGTGCTCTTCCTCGGCGGGCCCGAGCAGCGCACTATCCCCCGTCAGATGTGGAGCGGCATCCGCGAGCAGAGCAGCCCGACCATCCTTGCAGTCGCGACATGCCTGGTCGTCATCTCCGTGCTGCTGCTGGTGGCGATCGAATTTCTGCGGCGGCGGTCGGAGCGTCTCCGCAGCGCAATGCCTGCGGTGCGCTGAGCCCGCCAAGCGCCCGCGACATCTGGACGCCGGAGCTTCTCTCGTCGAAGTGGCGATTCGGTCTACCCCATCGAGGTGGCCATGGGAGAGCTTAAAGGCTCGAGAAGATTGTCCGCTCGCCGGAGGTACGGTTGCTGCTTCCCGCAAGACCGAAGCTTTGGCGTCGTCCGCGCTTGACCCTCGAGGAGCAACGGCAGAGAGTGCCGCCCTCATGTCGGCCGCGATCTATCCTGGGTCGTTCGACCCGCTCACTTTTGGGCACCTCAACCTGATTCACCGGGGTTTGGAGCTTTTCGACCGGGTTACGGTCGCGATTGCGATCAACTCCAAGAAGACCCCGCTCTTCACCGCGGAGGAGCGGATCCGGATGATCCGCGAAGCCTGCCCGGACCCGGGCGTCGAGGTCGAGCACTTCCAGGGACTTCTGGTGGACTACGCCCAGAAGAAGGGGGTGGGGATCCTGCTGCGCGGCCTGCGCGCGGTCTCCGATTTCGAGTACGAGCTCCAGATGGCCAACATGAACCGGAAGCTGGCTCCCAAGGTGGAGACGGTGTTCGTGATGACCGGCGAGAACTACTTCTACGTCTCGTCGCAGCTGGTCCGGGAGGTGGCCTCCTTTGGCGGCGACGTGAGCGGCCTGGTACCCCCCAATGTTCTGGCCGCGCTCAAACAGAAGTTTTCGACTCAACCCACAGGCACCCCCCCAGGAAAGGCGTCATGAAACTCGCAGCCCGTCTAGAAGCCATTAAGCCCTCCCCGACCCTGGCCCTGAATGCGAAAGCCAAGGCGCTCGCAGCCAAAGGAGAGGACGTGGTCAGCTTCGCCGCGGGTGAGCCGGATTTCGACACGCCCGAGGTGATCAAGGCGGCCGCGATCACGGCGATCAGGGAGGGGTTCACCAAGTATACGGCCACGCCAGGCATTCCCGAGCTCCGCAAGGCGATCGCCGACAAGCTCAAGAAGGACAATGGGCTGGAGTACTCGCCGGAGCAGGTGATCGTCAGCGCGGGGGCCAAGCACTCGCTCTACAACATTTTCCAGGCATTGCTCAGCGAGGGCGACGAGGTGGTGATCTTCTCGCCCTACTGGGTGAGCTACCCGGACATGGTCCGGCTGGCCGGCGGGAAGCCGGTGATCCTCGATACCAAGGAAGAGGATAACTTCGCCCCCAGCCCGGAGGCGCTGAAACGGGCGCTCTCGCCGCGGACCCGTGCGGTGGTGCTCAACAGCCCCAGCAATCCGACCGGAGCGGTGCTGTCCCGCGCGGCGCTGCAGGGAATCGCCGAGGCGGTGAAGGACCATGACTGCCTCCTAGTCACCGACGACATCTACGAGAAGCTGCGCTACGTGCTGGGCCCCTTCCAGAACATCGCCAACGTGGCGCCGGAGCTCTACCCGCGGACGGTGGTGGTCAACGGAATGAGCAAGGCCTATTCGATGACCGGCTGGCGCCTGGGATATGCCGCGGGCCCCAAGCCGCTCATCTCCGCCATGCAGTCGATCCAGGACCAGTCCACCTCCAATCCCACCTCGATCGCCCAGAAGGCCGGCATCGCGGCGCTGCGAGAGGCGGAGCCGGACGTGCAGAAGATGGTGGTGGAGTTCAAGGCGCGCCGGGATCTGATCGTCGCGGGACTGAACGCGGTGCCGGGGCTCAAGTGCCGCAGCCCGGAAGGGGCGTTCTACGTCTTCCCGGATGTCCGCGAGTGGCTTGGCAAGCGCTACAAGGGAGAGCCGGTGAGCGGCTCGGTGAAGCTCTCCGAAATCCTGCTGGACGACTTCCAGCTCGCCGCGGTGCCGGGGCTCCCCTTTGGCGCCGAGGGATATTTGAGGTTGTCCTTCGCCACCTCGCGCGCGGTCATCGAGCGGGGCCTGGAGCGGTTGAGGGCGTTGGCGGCGGTACTTTCCTGACCCGTAACAAGGAGCAAGGGCATGATTCGTTGTCACTTGGCTGGGGTGGCTGCAGCGGTGGGATGCCTGGCGTTCGGATGCGCGAGCTCGAATCAGGCGGTGCAGAAGTCGAGCCCGAGCCGGGCGCTGGCGAGTCTTGAACCCAAGAGCGGCAGCAGCACGGTTGGGACCGTCGCTTTCGAGGGTGAGCCGAATGGCAAGGTGGATTTCAAGCTCCAAGTGACGGGCGCGCCCGCGGGGAAGCACGCAGTCCATCTGCACGACAAGGGTGACTGCAGCGCGGCAGACGCTTCTTCCGCGGGAGGCCACTGGAACCCTACCACCGAGGCCCATGGCAAGTGGGGGAGCGCGCCGCACCACCTGGGTGACATCGGGAATCTCGAGGTGGGCCCCGACGGCAAGGGCGAGCTGACGCTCAGCACCGACAAGTGGACGGTGAATGGCGCCACGCCGGAAGGGAAGCCGCTGCCCACCGACGTGCTAGGCCACGCGGTGGTGGTCCACGCGGCGGTCGACGATTTCACCACGCAGCCCACCGGCAACGCGGGCGGGCGGATCGCCTGCGGCGTCGTTCAGCGCGAGTAATGGCCAAAGTCGCTTCTGTGGAAACCGCATGTCCTCCCAGGACATACGGTTTCCACAGTTCTCATGCCGGAGCGAGCTGAATGGCGGAGGTTTCGGTCGGCACGCTGATCCTGGGGGCGGGGGTGACCGGTCTTTCGGCTGCCGCCTTCCTTCAGGACCGAGACCTACTCGTGATCGAGGCCGATTCGGAGATCGGCGGCTACTGCAAGACCATTCGCCGCGACGGCTTCGTCTGGGACTACTCGGGCCACTTCTTCCACTTCGCCCACCCCGAGACCGAGCAGTGGCTGCGCGAGCGGATGGCAGGTCAGGCGATCCGCACGGTTGCCAAGAAGGCCTTCGTCGACTACGGCGGCCGCTGGATCGACTTTCCCTTCCAGAAGAACATCCACCAGCTGCCTCAGGCCGACTTCATCGACTGCCTCTACGACCTCGCCCAGGCTAAGGGTGGGGCGGCCGGCAACTTCAAGGAGTGGCTCTACGGCCGGCTGGGCCGGTCGATCTGCGAGAAGTTTCTCGTTCCGTATAACGAGAAACTCTACGCCTGCGACCTGGCCACGCTGGACGTTGAGGCGATGGGCCGCTTCTTCCCCAAGGCGGATCTCGAGAGAGTGATCCTCAACATGAAGGCGCCCGACAACGGCGGCTACAACGCGACCTTCACCTATCCGGAAGGTGGCGCCATCGAGTACGTGCGGGCGATCGCCGGAGAGATCGAGCCGGACCGCATCTCGCTCAACGAGCGGGTGGAGCGAATTGACCTCGCGGGGCGGGTGGCGACGACCTCCAAGCGGACGATCCGGTACCGCCGGCTGATCTCCACGCTGCCGCTCAACCGGCTCGCGGCGATGGCGGCGATCCCGCACGATCCGTCGGTCTTCAGCTGGAACAAGGTGTTGGTCTTCAACCTGGGCTTCGATCGCAAGGGTCCGACAGGAGTCCACTGGCTCTACGTTCCGGATCGGGCGCGGAGCTACTACCGCGTGGGCTTCTACGACAACATCTTCGAGACCGACCGAATGAGCCTCTACGTCGAGGTGGGTTTTCCCCTTGATGCGGCGATCGACGTCCCGAACTGGCGTGCGCGGGTGCTGGAAGATCTCCGGTCGCAGGGCTTGGTGCGAGATCACCGGCTGGTCGCCGAGCACTCGGTGATGCTCGACCCCGCCTACGTCCACCTCACCCAACGGTCGAACGCCGAAGTCGCCCGTTTGAACGTGCTCCTTGCGTCGCAGGGCGCCCATTCCATCGGCCGCTACGGCGGCTGGACCTACTGCTCCATCGAGGACAACATCCTGCAGGCCAGAGCGCTAGCCGCTGCTCTTGGAGCCCCGAGCTGAACCGGCAAGTAACGACCTGCGTTGACCTCGCTGCCGCCATTCCCTACCATCCGCGCCTTTCGTAGGGGAGCACTGCAATGAGCGACAGCATTCCGATCACGGCCTCCGGCCTCCGCCGCCTCAAGGAAGAGCTCAAGCAGCTCACCTCCGTGGAGCGACTGAAGATCAGCAAAGAGATCGAGGTTGCCCGGGCGCACGGCGACCTGAAAGAGAACGCGGAGTATCACGCCGCCAAGGAGAAGCAGGGCCACATCGAGGGACGGATCATCGACGTGGGCAGTTGGATCGCCCGGGCGGAGGTGATCGACGTCACCAGACTCGGCGGCGAAAAGGTGGTCTTCGGCGCGACGGTGGTGCTGGTCGATCAGGACTCTGAGAAGGAAGTCACCTACCGGATCGTCGGCGAGCCCGAGGCCGACATCAAAAAGCGGCTGATCTCAATCGGCTCTCCCTTGGCGCGAGGGCTGGTGGGCAAGTCGGTGGGCGACGTCGCCACCATCAACAGCCCCAGCGGCACCCGCGAGTACGAGATCGTCGCCGTCCGCTTCGAGGATGAAGAGGCGGAGGTCGCGGCTCCGGCGCACTAGGTCTTAAGCCTTTGGTGGCTCCGCAAGCCTCGCACCCCTTCGCGCCGCTTCTTGCGCCGCTGCAGTTCGCTTCGCGCAAGGAGTTCGCGCAGCTTGGGAAGGTGCGCGACCTGCGGTCTCCGCTGGCGGGGGCGCTGCTCACCGCCGCGGCGGGGGGACTCGAGCCCAAGCTTATCGCTGCGCTCGAACGCGAGCTTTCGCAGATCGATCACACCTCTCCCGACGAGCGGAAGGCCTCGCTGAAGCGGGTGGTGCGGCTGCTGGGCAAGAGCGGCCTCGCGCTGCCTCCGGAGCTTGCGGAGCTTGCCGGACCGCCGCCATCCGCGGAGCTCGCGGCACCCCCGCGAAGGCGCGCTCCCGACCTCTCCAACAGCCTCTCGATCGCGCCGC
>JBGTHI010000773.1:0-7361 GCA_041746295.1 Myxococcaceae bacterium | reverse complement strand
ACTTCTTGAACTTCACTCCACTGCCGCAGTAGCACGGCTCATTGGGTCCAGGCAGCTTGGCGGGAACGGCGACCGACACATCACTCATGGTCCGGCCAGTATACCACGGGTATGCGGCCTGTTTTTGGCTTGCACCGCGCGGTTCCTCCGGAGATCCCGCGACCGGACTACGTCCGCGACGGACGACCCGGTTCCGGCATCACGGGAGATCCCGCGACCCGCGTCGAGCGGATGCGTCGAGCCTGCCGGGCGGCGGTGGAGGTGATGGAAGAGACCGCGCGTGCCTTGCGACCCGGCACTACCACCGATGAGCTGGATGCGATCGCCCATGCCGCCTACCTGGCGCGGGGTGGCTACCCCAGCACCCTGGGCTACCACGGCTTCCCCAAGAGCCTCTGCACCTCGGTGAACGATGTGGTGCTGCACGGCATCCCGGACAGCCGCCCCTTGGAAGGGGGTGACATCGTCAATCTCGACGTCACCATCTATCTGGACGGGATGCACGGCGACTGCTCGGCTACCTATCCGATTGGGGAAGTGGACGAGGTGTCCGCGCGACTGATGCGGATCACGCGCGAAGCGATGATGAAGGGGATAGAAGCGGTGAAACCGGGCCTGCCGATCAACGTGGTGGGGAAGGCGATCGAGGGCTACGCGACCGAGCAGGGCTACGGCGTGGTTCGCCACTACGGCGGGCACGGCATCGGCGAGGTGTTTCATACCGCGCTGCATGTCTCCCACTTCTACGATCCGCAGGCGACTACACCGATCGAAGAGGGGATGTTCTTCACCGTGGAGCCGATGCTCACCATCGGCAACCCGCTGCAGCTCCGCGACTGGAGCGATGGATGGACCGTGGTCACGGCCGATGGTCAGCGCTCCGCGCAGTTCGAGCACACCATCTACGTGACCCGCGATGGCGCCGAAGTCCTCACCGCCAGCTAGAACGCATAAGCTGCGTCTTAGGCGAAGGTCCAGGCGTGGAGGGTCCCATTGGCGGAGGCGGTAGAGAGGGTCTGCCCCCCGCCGCTCCATCGCACTGGACCCATCTGGAAGTCCTGCACCAGCGAAGTGGGAGTCGCGTCGAAGTTCCGAACGTTCAGCTCCGCGCCGCGCTGCCAGTCGTACACATGCACCGAGCCATCGGAGGAGCCGAATGCGATTCGCTCGCCATCCGGGCTGAACGCCGGCTTGCCGGTCATCCAATCGCGCTCCAGCCGGCAGAGGAGCACCCCATCCTCCACCTGCCAGACCGAGAGGTCGCCTGTTCCGTCCGACACGGCCAGATGCAGGCCATCCTCGGAGAAGGTGAGCTCTTGCGCGCCGCGCGAATGGCCCTTCAGCTCGGCCAGCTGCTCTCCGCCGGGAACGCTGAGCAGCTTGACCGTCCCATTGCCGTACCCCACCGCGGCCAAGTGGCCGTCGCGAGTCAAGGCGACCGACCGCGCCCACCCCAAGTTGTCTCGATCGCCTGGAAGGTCGAGCAGCTTCTTGCCGTCGGTGGCGTCCCAGATCGCGAAATCGCCTCGCGTGTCTCCCGTAGCCAGGTAGCGGCCGTCGTCGTTGAAGGCGAGCGCGTCGACCATACCTTCGGTGCGTCCGTTCCAAAGGCGGTGGCCCTCCTCCGTATCCCAGACGTAGATCAAGCCGTCGGCGCCCGCGGCGGCCACCTGGCCCTTCCCGCCAAAGGCTACCTGCCGGATCGGAAGGGTGGGACCCTCGAGGATCCTCTCCTGCTTTCCGGTGGAGGCGTCGTGCAGTCGAAGGGAGTAGTCGCCCCGCTTGTTGACCGCCACCGCGATCCGAGCGCCGTCTGGCGAGAAGGCGCCGGAGCGGATCCAATCGCTGAAGTTGCCGTCGGAAGGGCGGAGGAGCACCTGCTCCTCGCCCACCAGGAACAATGGCGCCAGTTGGGAGGGGTCCGTCTCCAGTGTGGGCGAGGGGCCCTCGCTCTCGTCAAGGATGTACTCCTCGGGGACCTCAGACTTCAGGGCCTCCTGGGTACGCCGATAGAGCGCTTGGGCATCCTCTTCGGAGTCGGCGACGCAGGTGACGCCGACCATTCCCTTGTTTCTCAGGTTGCTCAGCATGTGGAAGGCGATGCCGGTGCCGGTCTCGGGATCGAAATGCAGCTCGTTCCGCAAGGCGATGTCGGCGGCGTCGCTCGGTGTCAGTCCTTTGAAGCGGTCGTCCTGCAGACCGTCGGACATCACGTAGTACTTGGGTGTGCCGTCCGCGGCATGGAAGAGCCCGGTGTCGGAGTCGATCTGGCCTCGCGTCAGGATCCGGAGGATCTCGTAGGGGTGGGTGGTGCCGCCTTCGCGCAGGTTGATCTCGATTGCGCGCACGTCGGTCTCGGTCTTGCCGTCCGAGCCGGTCTTCTCCGCGGCAATGAAATCCACCGCGTACCGACCCCGGGCTCCCTTTTCCGCGAGTACCTCGCCGACCTTGCGACCGTATTCGTGCAGTTGGGTTCGATAGGCGTCCTTGGCCGGGAAGCTGGAGCCTAGGAAGACCTGTCCATCGGGACCGCCCAGGACCTGCTCGTGGGTGGAAAGCACCTCCACCGAGCCGTCTTCGTTCACCCGCCCCTGGACGCTGGGCGAGGTCTTGCTCTTTCCGTCCACGAATAGCTCGGCGATCACTCCGAGCTCTGGGATCTTGGTCTGGAAGAGCTCCCAGGTGATCGAAGCTCCCTGGAAGCGCATCTCCGGCAGCATCGCCTCGACCCGGTTGGCCCATTCTTGAGGAGTCTTGGGTGGGTTCTTCCGGAGCGGATCCAGATC
This sequence comes from Myxococcaceae bacterium, assembly GCA_041746295.1. GTDB lineage: Bacteria > Myxococcota > Myxococcia > Myxococcales > Myxococcaceae > JBGTHI01. The sequence continues at coordinate 4,575 of JBGTHI010000773.1, read as the reverse complement.
CATCATTGCGTTGCCGTCGCCCGAGACCCCGTCACCCAGCTTGACGACCAACTTGGTGCTCTCGGGATGCTGCTGCGCGAGCTCTGCGATCCCCTGCGCCAGATCGTGGACGGTTCTCTTTTCGGGAATGCCCGGTGGAAAGGGCACGCCCGCCTCCTCGAAGGCGGCCCGGCTTCCCTGCTTAGAGCCCCAGTACTTGAGCTTGGGGTCGTTGGCTCTCAGCGGGATGCCCAGTCTATCGGCCAGGGTCTGCTCGTTGTCGGTGCTGATGTAGCAGAGCAGATGGGCATCGCTCCCGTCATCGAAGGTGTTCTTCAAGCGCTCCAGGATCTCGGGCCGTTCCAGAAGCTTGCCGGTTAGCGCGGAGCCAGAGCTGGGATCTTTCAGGAAGAGCAGCAGCCGGTCCTTGGCCTGCGACATTGGGATGCCGGCGAGGAGCTGCACCACGTACTCGAGGATGCCCGGGTGAAATGGGCTGGACATCACCATCGCCTGACGCACCGGCGGCCGGCCGTCCTCCGTGGGTCCGTTCTTCACCAGATTCCAGAGGCCGCGCTCCTCGAAGTTGTGATCCTCCTCCGTCTCGGAGAGATCCATGTCCAGGCTCATCGAGGGGACGATCACCTCCACCGAGGTGTTTGGCACCTGGTAGGAGTATCCCGAGGGCGAGAACTCGGACTCGGCAAGCCGGAAGGACGCCTTGTCCAGCGACGCGCCTTGCGAAGAGTGGTCTCTGACCTTCGGTGGCCGCGACGGCGCGATGGGCGGGGCGGGCGGCGGGAGCGTCGAGGTGCCCCCGGGCGAGACCTTCTTCATGGGGCGATTGTCGCCACGGTCGTCCCCGAAGTTTCTGAGTTTTTAGCTTGCGCCCAGCCGCAATGCCGATGAGTTAGGCGTCGCCTGAACCTTCAAGCGCTCCCTTAGCTGAACAGCATTGGTAGCGACCGCCTAGCAGCTCCTTGAGATCGGCGTGAGCTTGCGCTTATCGAGTCTCAGACGCTGAGAAAGATCCTCCGGCAGGGCCCTGAAATCCGGGAAAATCCAACGCGCTCCCACCTCCGCAAGGGCGTCGGGGGTCACCGTCGTGGTGACCGCGGCCACCTCTATCCCCCGCGCGGAAGATTCGCATCGGCGCTTCATAACAGGGTCGTGAGCCCTTTTTGCCCCCCTCGGGGGGCTTGGGCTACCGTCCTGCGGGCCGCTTCGCGCCCAGGACGAGGTTCGCTGTTATCCTTGCGCCGGAGGATCTAAAGCCTGGTGAGTATTTCAGGATCACATGCGGTTGTCTCCCACCAGAAGGTGGGGAGCATCACCCATGTGGTGGTTGCCGGGGTCATAGACGAGACCTTCTCTCCGGCCGATCTTGCGGAGCGTGCCAGCGGCTCATCGATCGTCGATCTGGGCCGGGTCGAGCGGATAAGCTCGGTGGGGGTGCGGAAGTGGATGGAGCTCTCTGGCCGCCTTCCGCGCGGCGCCACTGCGATGTACCTGGTTCATGTGCCCCCAACCGTGGTGGATCAGCTGAACATGGTCGAGGGCTTCGCCGGGGTGGCGCAGCTGCTCTCGGTCCTGGCGCCCTACCACTGCCCGGCCTGCGGCCGGGATCGGCTGTTGCCGATCGATCTTCAGCTTCAATCGACGGCCGGAGCGATCTCGCAGGGACAGGCGCCTAACCAGAGCTGCCATTCGTGCAGCGGCCCGATGGAGTTCTCCGAATCGCCGGTGGAGTTCTTCGACTTTCCCCGCCGCCACCCGCTGGGTGCGATCGATCCGGCGGTGAGCCGGTATTTGAAGGCGATCGGTCCCCAGCAAGCCCTGGAGCTCGGGGCACCCCTGAAGATCGTCGAAGAGGACGTCACGTACTTCACCCTGCCCAGCGCGTTGAAGCCCGACCTGAACACGCGGCGATTGACCTCCGGGCTCGAGGGACGGGTGGCGTTTGACTTCGCCCATGTCGCCTCCCTGGATGCAGTGGCGGTCCCGCGTCTGCTGCAAGTCATCCAGACCGCCTCGGAAAGCGCCGACGTCTTTCTCTGTCGGGTGCCCCACTTCGTGCTGGGCGCCCTGGGGCTATCCGGTGGTTCTCGGGTGGACGGTACCGTGGCGACGCTCTGGCTGCCCTGCGAGTGCAGAACTTGTGGAAATAAGCACCAGCAGAGAGTGCCCGCCGCATCCTATCTGGCGCAGCTCCGGTTTGGTGAGAGCGGGGAGCGGCCCTGCGTGATCTGCGGAGGGATCGCGGAAGTCGAGCTGTTCGAGGGGCTTCTGCCGGTCCTCTCCAACTCACGCCTGAGCGAGCGGCCCCAGGAGGATCTCGAGGCCCTCGAGAGTCGCGCGCTCAGCCAGTACCTCCTGGGCATGTCTCCCGGAGAGCCTGGGGGGAGAGCGGCCGAGGAGGGAACCGGCAGCGGTTTCCAGAGCCACCGGCTGCAGATCATCCGACGCCTGGGCGAAGGCGGGATGGCAGAAGTCTTCCTCGCGCGGCAGCTGGGCGCCCGGGGATTCGAGAAATTCCTGGTGGTAAAGAAGATCCGGGCTCAGTTCGCGCAGTCGCCGGAGTTCGTGGAGATGCTGTTCGCTGAGGCGAGGGCCAACGCGCGGCTCACCCATCCGAACATCGTCCAGACCTTCGACGTGGGCGTGGCAGACGGGGTGGCGCAGATCCTGATGGAATACGTGCGCGGACCGGACTTGAAGCGCGTGGTCAAGGAGCTGCGGACGCGAGGGCTCCGGTTGCCGATAGAGCTTGCGCTCCGGGTGGTCGCCGAGATCGCCAACGCTCTTCACTACTCCCACACCTATATCGATCCCGCCGGAAACTCGCATCCGATGGTCCACCGTGACGTCAGTCCCCACAACATCCTCATCTCGCTCGACGGCGCGGTGAAGTTGAGCGACTTCGGGATCGCCAAGGTGGAAGGTGAGGAGGTCACACGAGCCGGGGTGATCAAGGGCAAGATCTCCTATCTCTCCCCCGAGGCGGTCACCGGGCGGCCCCTCGACGGGAGGAACGACGTCTTTGCCTTGGGCGTGGTGCTCTATGAGCTGCTCACCGACGCGCTGCCGTTCCGGCGCGACCACGAGGCGGCGACCCTCAACGCCCTAGTGCGCGAGCCCGCTCCAGATCCGGCAATGCTCAATCCCGCCATCCCACGCGATCTGGCGGATTTGGTGCTGCGCGCGTTGGTGAAGGATCCGGCCGGAAGAATCCCTTCCGCTGCGGCGATGCGGGACGAGATCGAGTCGCTGATGGCGCCGCATGGCTGGAGCTCCTCCCCAGCGCAGGTCGCGCAATTTGTCTCGGAGAGTCTGGGCAGCCGGCTCTCGGACTTCGAGCCCAGCGGGACCACGCCCGCGAATGTTCCGGCCGAGGTTCTCTCGCCCGAGTCGGCTCAGGGCTCCGTCGCGGCCTCTTCGCGCACTTCCAGGCCCATTCCCACCCTTCGGCCGCTGATTCCGACGCCCGTCGACCCCGAGCTGGCGCAGGCCGCGGAGGTGGATCCGCCCGAGCCCAAGACGGTCGCGGAGCGCTCACCCTGGCTCCCACGACACAGCTCAGCGGCTTCGCTTCCTGCCAGCGCTCTGACGGCCGTCACGCCGGTGATGGCTCCTCGACGTCACCTCCGAGAGGGGGGACGCACTTTGTCGTCCTCGTCCGCCGCGGGAAGGCGCTTCTCGTTCTCCCGGCTGTTCTCGGAAGAAGCCGTTGCCGAGAGCTGGGGCGATCGCCGGGGACTTGTTCTGGGCGCGGCCACCGGCTTCGTCGGCTGCCTGGTTGTCGGGACTCTGCTGTTGGGAAGCTCCTCCGGGGCGGTGGATCATCTGCAGCCCGGTGAGCGGCTCTATGTCTCCGGCTTGCGCATGGAGCCGGCCGAGGTGGAGCTCGACCCCTCGCGGATGCAGGTGATCGCCACTGCGGCGGACGGAAGGCTAAAGAGGTTCAGCCGGGTAGAGGGCGAGAGCACGGTGGACCTCCGGACCCTGGCGGATGCTTCCAGCGCCTCGGGAGGCCCAGGACTGCTCAGGGTGGTGAGCGAGCCGCCCAACTGCTCGGTGCAGGTCGGCACCAAGATGGTCAACGGCTTCACGCCGTTACAAACCTCGATCGAGGCGGGACGAGAGCTGCAGGTCACACTCTTTTGTCCCGAGTCCTCCCCGGTCTCGCGCTGGGTGATGGCGGTGCCGGGGCAGCACGTCGAGCTCCTCGCAAAAATCTCGGACTGACCGCGATGAGCCGAACCTGGCACCTCCAGAATCGGTTCGCGCTCCATCACGCGCCCTGTCCCTTCGATTGGCTGGAGGAGCTTCAGCTCACCGATGAGCTCTTCGCGCGTCTGGAAGCGCTGCTGCAGATGGAGGCCTCGCTGCTGGCCGAGGTCAAAGCCTCAGCGGGTGGAAAGAGTGCGCGGGAGCTGCGTGAGGCGCTCCGGCTGGGTGAGTCTCCCGCCGGCCCCGCGGTGGAGCAGGCCGGGTGCGAGGACACCATGGCCCGCTACGGCAGGCATCGGGCCTCGCTTGAGCTCCTCTATGCCGACGAGCGGTCTGCGCTGCGGAGCCGGCTCCGCGACCTCGCGC
>JBGTHI010000772.1:0-1850 GCA_041746295.1 Myxococcaceae bacterium | reverse complement strand
GGCGACCTCCGCGCTGGCCTGATCGTAGACCGCGGGCATCATCTGGCAGGCCACGAACCGGTTCCAGATCAGCTCGTAGAGACGGAACATGTCCGGCTCGAGGAACGGCTTCACCTTCTCTGGCGGATAGTCCAGCGAGGTGGGACGGATCGCCTCGTGGGCGTCCTGCGCGCTCTTTCGCGATTTGTAGACCAGCGGCTCAGGGGGAAGGTAGTCGCGACCGAACCGCTTCTCGATCAGCGCGCGGACCTGATCCACCGCATCGTTGGAGAGGCGGGTGGAGTCGGTACGCATATAGGTGATCAGCGCGGTCTGCCCCTCGTCACCCAGCTCCACGCCTTCGTAGAGCTTCTGCGACAGGGTCATCGTCTTCTTGGCGGTGAAGTGGAGCCGGTTGGCCGACTCCTGCTGCAGCTTGGAGGTGATGAAGGGCGCGGCCGCGTTCCGCCGACGCTCGCGCTTGTCCATCTTGGTGACCGTGAAGGGCAACCCCTTGAGCGATTCCACCAGCGCGGTGGTAGTTTTCTTGTCCTTGAGGTCCACCTTCTGGCCGTCGACCTTGAACAGCTTGGCTCTGAAGGGCGGTGGATTTTTGCCCTCCAGCTCCGCCTCCACCGACCAGTACTCCACCGGTACGAAGGCGCGGATCTCCCGCTCCCGCTCGACGATCAGCCGCACTGCGACCGACTGGACCCGGCCCGCCGAGAGCCCGCGCCGCACCTTCTTCCAGAGGATCGGAGAGATCTGGTAGCCCACCAGCCGGTCCAGGATCCGTCGCGTCTGCTGGGACTCGAAGTTGTCCTGCGACAGCTCGGTCGGTTTGGCGATCGCCTCCTGGATCGCCTTCTTGGTGATTTCGTTGAACATCACCCGGTAGGAGTTGGGATGGCCGAGCTCCTCGCGAATGTGCCAGGCGATCGCCTCGCCCTCGCGGTCGGGGTCGGTGGCCAGAAAGATCTTGTCGGCGGTGCGGGCCTGTTTCTTCAGCTCCTCGAGGACCTTCTCCTTGCCCTTGACGATCGCGTACTCCGGCAGGAAGTCGTGCTCCACATCGACGCCGATCTTGCTCTTGGGCAGGTCCTTCACGTGGCCCACAGAGGCCTTAACGGTGTAGCCCGAGCCCAGGTATTTCTTGATCGTCTTGGCCTTGGCCGGCGACTCTACCACCACCAGGCAGTGCGACCGGCCGCCCTTGCGCGGAGCCGCCTCCTTCGTATCCGCTTCCGCTTGAACCACGGCGAAGGTGCGCTTGGCCGACTTCTTGGCGGTCGCCGCGACCTTTCCACCGGACTTGGACTTCTTGGCCGGGGGCGCGGCCTTGGCCACGACCTTCTTGGTCCTAGCGGCGGCGATGGTGTTTTTCGATTTCTTCGTCCCGGTGGCCATCAACTCTCCCTAAACCCGTTCGTAACGCTTGCCCGGATGCTGGAGCGCGCGTCCCATCAGCTCCAATTCACACAAAGCGCTCGTCAAAGCGGCTGAAGGTAACCCGGATTTCGCCAATAGCACTTCAAAAGACCGGGGCGCCCTCGCCAGCGCCTCATACGCCGTTCGGGCCTCCGGGGTCAGCAGCTCATCTGTTGACAGGTCAAAAAGCTCCGTCTCACCGGCCCTTTCTAGCTTTGGCTGGACCCTCAGCGCGGCCCATAGATCGGCCGCGGAAAGGCACGCCCGGGCACCTTCGCGCAGCAGCCGATTGGAGCCGGCGGTGGTTGGGCTCTGCACGTCCCCCGGAATCGCCAGGACCGGTTTGCCTTGGGCTTTTCCATATCGGGCGGTGTGCAAGGCGCCGGAACCGACGGGGGCTTGAAGAACCAGAACCGCGTCCGAGACTCCCGAGATGAGCCGAT
>JBGTHI010000771.1:0-2122 GCA_041746295.1 Myxococcaceae bacterium | reverse complement strand
ACTTCTTGAACTTCACTCCACTGCCGCAGTAGCACGGCTCATTGGGTCCAGGCAGCTTGGCGGGAACGGCGACCGACACATCACTCATGGTCCGGCCAGTATACCACGGGTATGCGGCCTGTTTTTGGCTTGCACCGCGCGTTGCACCTTGCCAAATCGCGAAAAAGCCAGCCGGGATGGATCGGCGGCTAGAAGGCCGCGTTAGATCTTTCCGGCGAAGCAGTCGGCGTAGAGCTCGCGGAGCGCGCGCTCGTCGGCCACGCGTTCCTGGGTCGCCACCATTACCTTGGCCACCCCATCGCGGCCAATCTTCACCGGGGCCGGATCAAACACCTTGGCGTTGCCCTTCAGCGTCGCCAGGGTGAGCGCTGCGAAGAAGAGGGGCCAGAGGCAGAAAAGGCGCAAGCCCGGCTCCGATGAAGGGAGTGTCAGGCTGTACTCCAGCGCTGAGTCCGCCTCCCGCCGCGCGGCGGCGACCAACTCGTCCAGCAACGCCACCGCCCGGGACCGATTCTCGGGGAGCAGCAGCGTCGCGGGCGTCAGGCCATGCGCCTCCATTCGGTCGCGCGGCAACCAGCAGCTCCCTCGCTCGAGGTCCACCCGGATGTCCTTCAGAATGTTGGTGAGCTGCAGCGCCCGGCCGAAGGCGGAGGACCGCGGCCGCAGCGCCTCTCCGACCCCGCGCACTGTCGGTGCGTAGTCGACGAAGAGGTCGGTCAGCATCTCGCCGACCACGCCGGCAACGTAGTAGCAGTAGTCCAACGTCGCCTTGAGACTGGCCAGCCCGGCCGGGGGACGACCGTCGAGGGCGGCGACACTCTCGCTCATGCCGCGGGTCATCACCTCCACGCAGCGTGCGACGTGAGGCCTGACCCAGGCGGGGAAGACCTCGAGCGCCTCCAGAACCGCGGCCGTGGAGCGCACCAGTTTCATCTCAGCGGGAGGGGCCGAAGCGCGCAGAGCCTCGCCTGCCTGCTCGGCGAATCGGCCTGCCCGGTCGGAATCTTGAGGGACGAGTGCCACCAGCTCGGAGAGCTCGGAGAGCAACGCCACCCGCTCGGGCACTCCGCCCTGCGCCTCGTCCTCCAGCGCGTCGGCGATCCGGCAGAGCAGATAGGCCACGGTCACCACTCCGTCCAACGGCTCCGGCAGCACCGGGATGTTCAGCGCGTAGGTTCGGGAGACCTCCGGTAACAGCTCCCGGCAAAATTTCAGGGCCGAAAGCCTGTCTTCGGAATGGAGACTGTCTGGAGCTGAGCTATGGTTTCCGGGTTTCATGGAGGGGACCTGTGTTTGATGTCGATGTCTTGATCGCGGGCGGCGGGCCGGCCGGGTGCGCCAGCGCAGCGGCCTTGGCGGGGCTGGGACTCTCCGTGTGGCTGGTCGACGCGGGCGTCGAGAGGCAGAAACAGCTGGCGGGCGAGCTCCTTCATCCGACCGGCCTCGAGGATCTCCGTGCCCTGGGCTTTGGGCACGTCCTGGATGGCGCACGAGGCCAAGAGGTTGTCGGTTTCGCGGTGATCGATTCGCACCAGACGTCCTTGCGGACCGCCCTTCTACCTTATGGCGGAGAGGATCGGGGGCTGGCTTTCGAGCACGCAGCCTTTACCCAGCCGCTGTTCGACGCGATGGAGGGAAGAGCGGGAATCACGGTCTTCCGCAAGACCCGCGTCACCGATATCCTTCGGAACGACGACAGCTGCATTCAGCTGGAGCTGGCCCAGGGAAGCCGGAGCCAGAAGGTCACGGCCCAGCTCCTGGTCGCCGCCGACGGGCGGGCTTCCCCGATCCGCAAGATGCTCCAGATCGAGGAGGAGCGCGAGAAGCTCTCCACGATGCTCGGCGTGACGGTCGACTCGGACGCGCTGCCCCATCCGAATCATGGCCACCTGTTCGTCGGAGGCCCGGCGCCGGTGCTGGCCTATTCCATCGCGCCGGGCGTGGCACGGGTAATGGTGGATCTGCCCTCCGGCAGCAACGCTCAGAAGCTCCGCGAAGATCCCGCGATCCTCGCGGGCTTGCCGGTCCGGCTCCGGGGGGAGGTGCTGGCGGCGCTGCAGCGAGAGCCGCCGCGCATGGCCTCGAACGACACCCGAATGCCGAGCTCGGTGGCGATGGGCCG
>JBGTHI010000770.1:0-1666 GCA_041746295.1 Myxococcaceae bacterium | reverse complement strand
ATCAGCTCAAATAGCGGCGGGGCGCTCTACAGCTCTCCCTGGAGCTCCCCCTAGAGTTCCTTGATGCGCCGGTCGATCTCCTCCGCCAACTCCGGATGGCCCTGCGCCAAAGCCAGCTCCCGCGCCCGCACCCAGGCCCTTTGGGCTGCCTCTTTTTCACCTGCTCCAGCTTGCGCGTCGCCGAGCGCTACCCACGCCGCGGCGAACTGTGGGTCGAGCTTGGCGGCCAGGGCCAGCCGCTCCGCCGCTTGGGCATGGCGGCCATCCTCCAGGTAGAGCTTCCCGAGCGAGAACTGCGCGATCGGCGCGCCGGGGAACTGCGTCGCCATCTTCAAGAACTTCGCTTCGCGGTCGGTTGGCAGAGCCATCGAGGGACGTGATAGACGACCGCCATGGACGCTGCAAACAACGGAATGCGCGCACTCGCCAAGGCGGCCAAAGAGGCCTCCCACCTCGTCGCGATAGCCCCAACCGAGGTCAAGGACCGGGCGCTGAAGGCGATCGCAAACGCGCTGCGCTTGGCTTCCAAGGAAATCCTGGCGGCCAACGATCTGGACATCGGGGCCGCACGGCAGGCGTCAAAGGGAGAAGCCTTCATCGACCGGCTGGCGCTCAATTCCAAGAGGGTGGAGGCGATGGCCTCGGCGGTCGAGGAGATTGTCGCGCTAAAGGATCCCGTGGGCGAGGTGACCGAGCGTTGGAAGCGGCCCAACGGCCTCCAGATCCAGAAGGTCCGGCTTCCGCTCGGCGTGGTGATGATGATCTATGAGTCGCGACCCAACGTTACCTCCGACGCCGCCGCGCTCTGCTTGAAGAGCGGCAATGCGACCATCCTTCGAGGGGGCCGCGAATCGTTAAACTCCAACCGCGCGATCCTGGGCGCGATTCAAAAAGGGCTCCGGGAAGCCGGTCTGCCGGCTGCGGCGGTGACGCTGATCCCAACCCCCGACCACGACGAGTTGCTGGAGCTGCTCAAGCTCGACGATCTGATCGACCTCTGCATCCCCCGGGGCGGCGAGGGCTTAATCCGCTTCGTGGTGGAGAACGCGCGGGTGCCTGTGGTGAAGCACTACAAGGGGGTCTGCCACGTCTTCGTAGACGAGAGCGCCAAGCAGGATGAGGCGGGCGCGATCATCGTCAACGCAAAGGCCCAGCGCCCAAGTACGTGCAACGCCGCCGAATGCCTACTGGTGCACCGCTCGATCGCCGAACAGTTCCTGCCGGCTGCCGCGAGGCGGCTGGTGGAGGCCAATGTGGAGCTGCGGGGCTGTCCCACCACGGTGACGCTGCTGGAGCGGGCGCAGGTACCGGTGAAGCCGGCCGCGCCAGAAGACTTCGGCCAGGAGTTCGGCGACTACGTGCTCGCGATTCGAGTTGTGAAGGATCTGGATGGTGCGTTGGACCACATCGCGCGGTACGGCTCCGAGCACACCGAGGCGATCCTCACCGAGGACAGCGCTGCTGCCGAGCGGTTCGTCCGAGAGGTGACCGCGTCGGCGGTGATGATCAACGCCTCCACCCGCTTCAACGACGGCGGCGAGCTGGGGCTCGGTGCGGAGATGGGAGTCTCCACCTCCAAGCTCCACGCGTACGGCCCCATGTCGGCGTTGGAGCTCACGGCGGAGAAATTGGTGGTTTACGGGAGCGGCGAGGTTCGCTCATAGGC
>JBGTHI010000769.1:0-3579 GCA_041746295.1 Myxococcaceae bacterium | reverse complement strand
TATACGTCTCGGGCACATTGGGAGATGCGCGGCTGGGGTTACATCAGTTGGAGAGATCGCCTCGCGCGCGAGGTGTCTGTGTCGAGAGGCAGCGTCGGCCGGTTGCGCGGGTGGAGTTGGGTCTACTGGCGGCGCGATTCGCCAGCGCCGGGATGGATCTTTCAGATGGGCTGGCGGCCGATCTTCCGCGGCTGTGCGAGGCCTCACGGATCGGCGCCCGGATTCGTCTGGAGGCGCTGCCGCTGAGCGAAGCGCTGTGCCGGCGTTTGGATGCGCGGCGGGCTGCTCGATTCGCGTTGTTGGGGGGCGAGGACTATGAGCTCCTGTTGGCCGTACCGGCATCGCGTATCGTGGCCTTCGAGCGCGCCTGCAAGCGGGAAGGTCACCGGGTCACCGCGATCGGCGAGTGTCTGCGCGCAGCCAAGCTCGAGCTTCAAGAGGAAGCCGGCGGCGTGAGCGCGTGGCCACCGGGCTTCGAGCATTTCGCGTGAGCGCCGAGTCGCTGTGGGAGCGCATCCGATAGACGGTGTCGCTGTACGAGGAGTGCGACCCGCTTCGTCTCCGCCGGCAAATTGACCCTCGGCAACGCCGGGTCTACAAACTGTGCAGCGTTCCGTCCAGCGCTCGCCTAACCCGGATATTTCACAGCGTGAGCGAAACGAGGTGCAGGATGTCGGAGCCGAGGGGGGCAAGCGCAGAGATGACCGAGGAGGCGTGCTGATGCACGCCGCACGAGGAAAGAGCGAGCACGCCGTCCACAGGCCGACAGGCTGCCGCCGCAGTACTCACGCTGTGAAATATCCGGGTTAAGTCAGGTACGCCTTTGCGCCGACCCCTTCGAGACGAACTAGCACTCGCAGGTCTCCGTCGGGAGGCCATGGCTCGCGCCGCGCGGAGCGCCGAAGATCGACGGAGCCCGATGGATGTCTCGTTGCACTGGAAGATCGTCGCAGGCTACCTTCTTCTCGGCGCCGCGCTCTTCACCGTCTCCCGCTTCAGCGAGAAGCAACCCTGGTGGATCCAGGCGGCGCTCCATGGCGGTGTGACGCTCACCCTGGGAATCGTCCTGCCCTCCTTGGTGGCACGCGTCCGTCGGGTCAAGGTTCTCTCGGGATCCGCGCTGGAGATCTCCAAGGGCGATCTTTCACGGCCCGTGGGCACGCCCAGCGGCTACGGTCGAGATGAGATCGACGAGCTCTCCACCGCGATCAGCAACATGCAGGAGAACCTGCGCGAGCTGGTGGGCCACATTCAGCACACCGCTCAGTCGGTGGCCGATTCCGCCAATGAGCTCCAGCAATCGGCTGAAGGCGTGAACCTCTCCACCGAGGAGGTGGGCGCATCGGTAGAGAAGATCGCGACCGGCGCGGTTAGCCAGTCGGAGCTGGTGGGTCGCGCCTCGACGGTAATCACCAATATGGCGGAGTCGATCCAGCGTACCGCCGCTTCCGCCGAGGATGCCGCGCGCGTCTCGGCCGAGACCTCCGGTTCGGCCGAAGAGGGCTCCAACGCCGCGCGGTTGGCGGGGGAGAAGGTGAAGAAGGTCTTCTCCCGGATCGAGGCGGCCAGCCAGGAGGTCTTCGCTTTTGGAGAGAAGACCCAGGAGATCTCCAAGATCGTCGACGCGATCACCCAGGTGGCGCAGCAGACCAATCTGCTGGCCCTGAATGCGACCATCGAAGCGGCCCGCGCAGGTGAGTACGGTCGCGGCTTCGCAGTGGTCGCCGATGAGGTCCGCAAGCTCGCCGAGAGCGCCGGCCGGAGCGCGGAGCAAATCAGCAAGCTGGCGCGGGACATCTCCGGACAGTCATCGGCCGTCGTCTCGGCGATGCGCGAAGGCATCGACGAGCTGTCAGAAGGCCGAGAGGATCTGACCGCGATCGTCCGATCGATGGGCTCGATCACCGACACCGCTCGTAAGGGCGCCGAGCGGGTTCACCTGATCTCCGCCAGTGCGCGGGAGCAGCTCAAGGGCTCGGAGGAGATGGTCGCGGCGATCCAGGACATCAGCCAGGTGGCCAAGCAAAACGCGACCTTCACCGATGCGGTGCAGTCGGTCATCTTGGAGCAGACGGCCGCGGTATCCAGGATGACCTCCGCCGCTCAGGAGCTGACCAACCTCTCGCTCGAGCTGCAGAGCGTGGTGCGCCGCTTCCGCCTGGGGGGCTAGCCCCTGGGCTAGGGAGAGCTTAAGATGCGGCACGTGGTCTTCCGGCTGGACCGAGAGCACTACGCCCTGCCGCTCGCCTCGGTCCGGGAGGTCGTTCCGCCTCCGGCTTCACTCAGCCAAGTGCCTCGGGCGCCGCCGGCTGTCCGGGGCGTGATGAATCTGCGGGGCCGGGTGGTCACCATCGTCGCGATGCGGACGCTGCTGGAGCTGAAGGGGTTGGGCGTGCCCCCGCGGGATCAGAAGATCCTCCTGCTGGACCGCGGCCGCCGCGACCTAGGGCTGTTAGTGACGGAGGTGGAAGGGATCGACCTGGTAGAAAAGGTCACCCCGCCGCCAGGATCACCCTCATCGGCGATACGTGGCGTGGCCCGGCTCAAAGGTCGTGCGGTGACGGTGTTGGACCCCGATGGGATTGACGAAGCGGTAGTTGCGGTCTTTCAAACCAAGTCGAGCAAGTAACGTGACGTCCTGATTTCCCTGGTGGTAATCTCCCCGGACTCGCTCTCGTAGTTCCTTGTTCCCGGAGGCGTTGCTGCTCATGGCTAAGCGCGTGCTGGTGGTCGACGACGCCATCTTTATGCGGAACATGATCAAGGACATCTTCGCCTCGGGAGGATTCGAGGTGGTGGGTGAAGCCGCGAATGGCCTCGAGGCGGTCGAGAAGTTCAAGGAGCTCAAGCCGGACCTCACCACGATGGACATCGTGATGCCCTTCAAGAGCGGCATCGAGGCGACCCGGGAGATCGTGAAGGGGGACGGCCGGGCGGTGGTCATCATGTGTTCGGCGCTGGGGCAGGAGTCGCTGGTCATGGAGGCAATCGAAGCAGGGGCCTCCGACTTCATCGTGAAGCCTTTCAGGGCCGAAGATGTGCTCGCCGTAGTGAAGAAGGTCCTCGGCGAAGCCTAGCCTTGTTCCTGGCCTCGGAGGAGGCGGCCGTGATCGGCGAGTTGATCGTTGAGCAGCGGCTTTGCAGATCGATCGAAGCGAAGGGCCGGGTCCGCCCGGCCCGCAGCGAGATCCAGGGGGTCCGGGGGGAGGGCGTAGTCATCCCCCCGCTCTTATGACGCTGGACATGTCCAAATATCTGGGCGTCTTCGTCTCCGAGGGTACGGAGCATCTGGAGGCGCTTGCCCGCGACCTGGTGGCGCTGGAGAAGAGCCCCGGGCCGGAGACTATCGACTCGATGTTTCGCCATGCCCACTCGGTCAAAGGGATGGCCGCTTCGATGGGCTTCGAGCCGATTGCGGTGCTCGCCCATCGCGTAGAGGACCTGGTGGGGGCGGTGCGGGACTCGCCGGCTCACCTCGACCGCACACTGGTGGACCTCCTGTTGGGCGCGGCGGATCTCCTGCTGGACCAGGTCCGGGCAGTGGGTGCCGGTCAGACGCCGGAGGAAGGCAAGGCGCTG
>JBGTHI010000768.1:0-7993 GCA_041746295.1 Myxococcaceae bacterium | reverse complement strand
CGCCGGGCCTCACACTGAAAAAGTAGAACCCTGCCTCCAGTATTCGATCCCGCCCTCGCCCTGTGACTCGGATCCGAGCCACTGAAACGAGGGCGGGACCTGCCCGCCGAAACCCCAGTAGGTCACAATCAATGTCCCGGGTCTGAGCGCTTCAAGCCTCGAGCGGGTCTCCTCCACCGCTACGCCATAGGCGCGCTCCGAGAACGGCGCGGCGTTGTCAATCCGCGCCTCCGCCTCCATCAGGTGCTCCTCGAAGGGATTGAACAGATAGAGGCAGTCAAACGAGCACCAGTCCAGATCGAAGGCGTCGGCACAGATGAACGACGCCCGGTCGATCCCCAATCGAAGCCGCGCCCGCTCCGCAGCATGAACCAACTCCGGCCGGCGCTCCACGCCGACGAAGCGGGCCTGCGAGAGCAGCGCCCCCAGGAGACAGAACTTGCCCACCCCCGAGCCGACGTCGAGAACGGTGTGGACCTCTTCCAACGGTGCGCCGCGAAGCGCCCCTCGGACCACGTCGATCGAAGACCAATGCAGGGTCGAGGGCTGGCGCCAGCGCCCTTCGTAGACGCGATCGAGCTCGAGGTCGGAGACCGGCTCGCCGCGGCGAACCGCCTGCGCGAGCCGAATCGCATCGTCGTCGGACAGAGCCACCGCGCGTCCGCGCCGGGGCAGCGCGATCAGCCGTGCCCTTGGCTCCGTCTCAATCTCCATCTCTTCGGGGCCTCGGCGCATCGGGGTTCAAGCTTTCACCAGATCCCGGTGGCGCTCGCCAGTGTTAGGTTTCGCCCGCCTGGCCGGTAAACACCGCCTGGGCCAGTGGAGGTTTGACGCGCATGAGCGCCTTGGACGGGCAGTTTGTCTGGTTCGACCTGATGACCCCAGATCTGGAGGCCTCCAAGGCCTTCTACGAACGGCTGGTGGGCTGGAGAACAACCCGTTCGCCCGCGGGCGACTACGAGATGTGGAAGGCCTGCGACGTGGAAGTGGGAGGGAGGGTGGCGCTCGCCGCGGAGGGCCGGGAGAGCGGCGTGGCGCCCTATTGGCTGGGCTACCTCACCGTCGCCAGCGTCGACCAGACCGTGGAGCGGGTGCCGTCCGTCGGAGGACGCGTCCTGATCCCCGGAACCAACATTCCCAACGGAGGGCGGTTCGCCGTGCTTGCCGATCCGCAAGGGGCGATCTTCGCGATCCATCGGCCCTCCACGCCTCAAGCACCGCCCGATCCCGCGAAGCCCGGTCACTTCGGCTGGGCGGAGCTCAACAGCACCGACTGGAGCGATGGCTGGCGCTTCTACCGTGCGCTGTTCGGGTGGGAGAGCGGTGGGAAGGTCCCGGTAGGGCCGCCGTTGGGAGAGTACGCGCTGTTCGGGATCCGTCCGGAGCGGCCGATGGGCGGGATGTCCAATGCGGCGGTGCTCATGGGCGGGCCGTCACACTGGCTCTACTACGTCACGGTGGCCGACCTGGCCGAGGCGCTCAAGACGGTCCAGGAAACGGGAGGGCGCGTCCTGAATGGACCGATACCCGTGCCGGGTGGAGGGCAGATCGCGCAGTGTCAGGATCCCCAGGGCGGGCTGTTCGCTCTCTCCCAGCCGGGCGGATGACGGTGACCTCCTCAACCTCCGCGGGGGTCCAGCGCACCTATCTAACCCTGATGCTGTGCAATACCCTCGCGGCGTCCTTCATTTGGGGCATCAACACGCTCTTCCTGCTCGATGCCGGGCTGACCAACACCGAAGCTTTCGCCGCCAACGCCTTCTTCACCGGAGGGCAGGTGCTCTTCGAGGTACCCACCGGAGTGGTGGCGGACACCTGGGGACGGCGCGCCTCCTATCTCCTGGGCGCCTTCACGCTGATGGTCTCCACCCTGCTCTATCTGGGGATGTGGAAGATCCATGCACCCTTCTGGGGCTGGGCCGTCGCTTCGCTGATCCTCGGGCTGGGCTTCACCTTCTTTTCGGGGGCGGTCGAGGCCTGGCTGGTCGACGCGCTCAATTTCACCGGCTTCTTCAAGACGCCGGGGGCACAGCTCGATCGGGTTTTCGCCCGCGGGCAGCAGATCTCGGGCGCAGCGATGTTGGTCGGCTCGGTGCTGGGAGGTGTGGTGGCGCAGGCCACCAACTTGGGCGTGCCGTACATCATCCGGGCAGGGGTGCTGAGCATCACCGGGGTGGTGGCCTTCCTCTCGATGAAGGACCTGGGCTTCGAGCCACAGCGCAGCGAGCGGGTGCTCAGGGGCATGAAGCAGACCCTGACCGATTCGGTGGCCTACGGCTTGCGGAACCGGCCGGTACGCTGGGTGGTGCTGGCTGGACCTTTTAGCGCCGGGGTCGGGGTGTACGCCTTCTACGCGATGCAGCCCTACCTCTTAAAGCTGAACGGGAACCCGAAAGCGTATGGGGTGGCGGGGCTGGCTGCGGCGATCGTGGCCGGGGCACAGATCGTCGGCGGCCTGCTGGTGCCCCACGCGCGGCGAGTCTTCCGTCGCCGCACCTCCATGTTGGTTGTCAGTGTCGTATTGTCGGCCGGGCTGCTTGCGACGCTCGCGCGGATCGACCATTTCCTGGCGGCGGTGACTGCCCTCACGCTCTGGGCGCTGGTCTTTGCCTGCGTGATGCCGGTGCGTCAAACCTACTTGAACGGCCTGATCGAATCGCGCCAGCGGGCGACGGTGCTCTCCTTTGACTCGCTGGTCTCGAGCAGCGGAGGGATGGTCTCCCAGCCACTGCTCGGTCGGGTCGCGGACCTTCACGGCTACGGGGCGTCGTACTTGGTGGGGGCCGCGATCGAGCTAGGGGCGGTCCCTTTCCTGCTGCTCGCGCGCGCGGAGAAGGTGCCGACCGACGACCTGCGGGTCGAGGTTCCGGAGGCGCCCCCGGTTACTTCGGCTCCCCTTGCGAAGGCCTCGCGGCATGGTCCCCAGGTCTCGTCAGCTGCTGCGCCGGATCCTCGCCGGCATCGCTCTGTTCGCTGAGATCGGCCTTTACGTCTGGAGCAGCTACCCGCTGAAAAGGACCTCACCGTGAATCTCGCGCTTCTTCTCTGCCTGGTCGCATCGCAAGCACCCGTCGAATCGACCGACTCCCCGGAGTCGACCGACACTGAAACCAGCCAGACCCACAAGCCTGCCGCGGCGACCTGGTTGGACAAGGTCGACGTCCACGGCTTCGTCGACACCTACTACGCCTTCAACTTCAACCGCCCTGCAGACCGCTCCAACTTCATCGCCGGCACCGGTACCACCGCCAAGCGCCACGGTGAGGTAGGGCTGAATCTGGCCGCCCTGGAGCTCGGCATGCGGCCCGAGCCGGTCGGCTTCAAGCTGGTGTTGGGCTATGGCACCAGTGCCGAAGTGGTCCACGCCGGAGAGCCGAGCGGCACCGCGGTGGGACGCGATGTCTTCCGCTTCGTGCAGCAGGCCTCGGTGCAATGGCAGGTTACCTCCAAGCTCCTCCTGGAGGCGGGCATCTACCCCAGCCACATCGGCCTGGAAGTGCTGCAGAG
Organism: Myxococcaceae bacterium; assembly: GCA_041746295.1. Lineage (GTDB taxonomy): Bacteria > Myxococcota > Myxococcia > Myxococcales > Myxococcaceae > JBGTHI01. Next base: position 4,486 of record JBGTHI010000768.1, on the reverse strand, counting down.
CAAGGACAACTGGAGCTACACCCGCGGCTGGATGGGCGAGCTGTCGCCCTACTACCAGACCGGCGTGAAAGCAGTCTACGCCTTCACGAATCACTTCTCCGCTCAGCTCCACCTGCTCAACGGCTGGCAGGTGATCGGAGACAACAACCGCTCACCCGCCTTCGGAGGGCAGCTGGCCTGGAGCTTCGACCGCGTCTCGCTTGCGCTCAACAGCTTCGCCGGTCCCGAGCTGGCGGGAGACAATGCCCATTGGCGGTACTTCGGGGACTCGATCTTGACGGTCAAAGTCACCCCGCGGCTGAGCCTGGCGGTGACCGTCGATGCCGGCTGGCAGGAGCGACCGGGCACCACCACCGCCAAGTGGCAGGCAGGAGGGCTGCACGCGCGCTACGCCTTCAATGACCACCTCGCCCTCGCGGGGCGCGGGGAGCTTTTCTATGACCCGGACAATGGCATCTCCGGTACCGCACAAACCCTCTCGGAAGGCACACTGACCCTGGAGGTCCGCCCGTTCGAGGCGCTGATTCTCAAGGTCGAGGGCCGCTATGACCGCTCAAACAGCGGCGTCTTCTCGCGCGCCACACTCCGACCGGACAGCCTGCCGGTGCTGGGCAAGGATCAGTTTCTCGCAGTACTTGGCGCGGTCGCCGCCTTCTAAGCGTCGAGAACTCCGACTTCGCAAACCGTATCGACAATCTCCGGGATACGAAGGCGCACGTGAAGTTCTTGTCGCTCGAACCCCTGCTCGGTCCGCTCACGAATCTAAATCTTCGAGGAATCGATTGGGTCATTGTGGGCGGTGAATCGGGGCCTCGGGCTCGACCGGTCGATCCTACCTGGGTTACGGACATACGCGACCAGTGCCACCGCGCCGACGTGGCTTTCTTTTTCAAGCAGTGGGGCGGAAAGAATAAGAAGAAGGCTGGGCGCATCCTCGACGGTCATACGTGGGATGAGATGCCGAAGATTAAGGCGACCCCCTCGAACGCTAGCGTCCGAACACCCGAGCTTGCTCCCGCAGCTATGTAGGAGCGCGATCCAGACCCGCTTCTGGCGACACCGTCGGGCGCTGATAGGCTTCGGGCGACCGCCCGTGCTCTTCAACTCCTACGCCTTCCTCTTCGCCTTCCTCCCACTGGCCCTGATCGGCTTCTTTGGACTGGGCCGCCTGGCTCGCGGTCCGCGCCCAGCGCTGGGACTGTTGGTCTTAGCCTCCCTCGCGTTCTACGCGTTCTGGGATTGGCGCAATCTGGCGGTGCTGCTGCCGTCGTTGCTGATCAACTTCGGGCTGGGTCATTGGCTCACCCGGCGCGCCCAGGCCGGCCGCACCACTCGGCTTTGGGTATGGCTCGGCGTGGTCTTCAACCTGGGGCTGTTGGGCTACTTCAAGTACACCGACTTCCTGCTCCAGACCGGGACGCAGCTGTCCGGGGTTCCCTTTGCGCTTCGCCACATCGTGCTGCCACTGGGCATCTCCTTCTTCACCTTCGAGCAGATCGCCTACGTGGTCGACTCCTCGCACGGCAAAGCGCGCGCCTACTCCTTCCTTGAGTACCTGCTCTTCGTCACCTTCTTCCCGCACCTGATCGCGGGTCCGATCATCCAGCACAATCAGCTTCTCGATCAGCTGGGCGACCCGACCCGGCGGTTCGATTGGAATGCCTTCTCGCTCGGCTTTACCCTGCTGGTGTTGGGGCTGTTCAAGAAGGTGGTCTTCGCCGACACGTTGGCGCCGTATGTGGGGCCGGTTTACGACGGGGCATCGGCCCCGGGGGCCGGACTGCCGACGCTGTTCAACGCCTGGCTCGCCACCCTCTGCTACTCGCTGCAGCTCTACTTCGACTTCTCCGGCTACTCCGACATGGCGATCGGGCTGGCTCGAATGTTCAACCTCAAGCTCCCGGCCAACTTCGACTCACCCTACAAGGCACACAACATCATCGACTTCTGGTCGCGCTGGCACATGACGCTGTCGCGCTTCCTCCGGAGCTACCTCTACATTCCGTTGGGAGGGAATCGTCAGGGCACGGTCCGCCGCTATGCGAATCTGATGATCACCATGTTGTTGGGTGGCCTCTGGCATGGTGCCGGCTGGGGGTTCATCCTCTGGGGCGGTCTGAACGGCCTCTACCTGGTGGCCAATCACCTCTTCCGCCAGCTGCGCGGCGCTCCCGAGCACAACGCGCGCCAGGGGCCGCGCTGGCTGCTGGAGCTCTCAATGGCCTTCACCTTTCTCTGCGTGATGGTGAGCCGGGTCTTCTTCCGGGCGCCGGATTTGAAGACGGCGGGAGTGGTCTTCAGGGGGCTTCTGGGCCAGGGCGGGTTGCAGCGGGTCCAGGGGCTGCGGGCCGAATGGAAAACCGTCGCACTGGCACTGACCCTGCTTGCGGTCTGCCGTTACGCCCCCAATACCCAGCAGTGGCTTGCCTCGCATTCTCCGGTCTTCGGCAAGGTTCGCGGGGAGGCGGCACCGCTCCCGTTTCGTTTCTCTACCCGCTGGGCCATCGCGGTGTCGGCGATGGCGGTCGTCTCCCTCTCGATGCTCACTCGCGTCAGCGAGTTCCTCTACTTCCAGTTCTAGAGATCTTCCGAAAGACCATGGAGAATCCCAAGCGCTTCTTTGCCGTCGCCGCGGCCCTGGTAGGGGGAATGATGGGCTCGGCCGCGCTGCTCAACGGCACGATCGACGCCTATGGCCTCTACCGGTGGGCGGAGATCAAGGGGCTCAACGCGAACAAGCCTCTCCAGGCATTTCACGAGCGGATCGTCCGAGGCGCCGACATCCCCCGCCTCGAGCCCGACGCACTGATCCTGGGGACCTCGCGGGCGCAGATCGGCCTGGACCCCTCGCACCCGGACTTTGGCCGGGCCCAGCGGGTCTACAACTCGGCGCTTTCCGACGGCACCCCGTACGAGGCGCTGCGGTACCTTCAGCACGCTCAGGCACAGAGGCCGGTAAAGCGGGTCGTGGTGGCCCCGGACTTCCTCTCCTATGCCGGCCCCTCTCGAAAGGCGCCCGACTTCACCGAGGAGCGGATCGCGGTCGATCCCCGGAATCGGCCCAACCTCCTGCATCGCTTCTCCGACGCAGCGAGTACCCTGCTCTCTCTGGACGCATTGCGCTCCAGCCGCCGCACCCTCCTGGACCAACGCCTGCCCAGCTACTTCCGTCCAGACGGCCGACGGGACGAGTTTACCCAGAACCAGCGGGTGACTTCAGAGGGCGGACCTCGCGGCACGTTCCTGTGGAGCGAGCGAGACTACTTGAAGAACTATGCCTGCTTCGAACCCTTCTCCAGCGCGGCGGAGTCCTCCAAGGTCGGCGGCTGGAAAAACTCGGTGCGGGCTTCGGAGAACCGCTCCGGCGCCGTGGAGGACTTCCGGGAGCTGCTCGCCTTCGCGCAAGGACAGGGCATCGAGGTCCGCGCGCTCACCTCGCCCTCCCACGCCCGCGCCCAGCTCCTGATTGAGGCGGCGGGACTGTGGGACGACTACGAACGTTGGAAGCGCGAGCTGCTGCAATCGTTGTCCGCCCTGGGTATCCCGTGGATCGAGTTTGGGGGCGCAGACCCCCGGTTCACCGCCGAGGAGGTTCCGCCGCCCGGCGATGCCAAGAGCCGCATGCGTTGGTACTGGGAGTCGTCCCATTACCGGAAGGAGCTGGGGGACATCGCGCTGCATCGGGTCCTGACCGGAGAGGAGGCGCCGGGGGCGGAAGGCTTTGGTGTGGCCCTCACCCCGAAGAACCTCGAGCTCCAGCTCGCGCGCATCCGTTCCGAGCTGGCGACCTGGAAGGCAGCCCATCCGGCCGATTGGGAGGAGCTCCGGTCGGCGGCCCAGGAGGTGTTCGCCGAGGAGCGCGTCCACTGTCTTACCCGGTTGGCCGTGGCCGCGGAGTAAGCGAAGACGCATTGCAAAACCCAAGCGTGCTAAAGCTCAACCCTACGATGTTGCGCCTGAGCCCGTGAACATGCGCGCGCGATCAGCCGGACGGCTTGCGTTGAGCTGGCCGTAGGGCCGCCTGCCCGCGCAATACCCGCAAGATCGAGGTCCCTCGGATGTTCTCCCTCTCCTACTCCCTGTCGCTGCTCCTGGCGGCGGCGGGCGCGGAGCCTCCTCCGCAGCTACCCGAGCCCTGCCGCCCACCACTCGACCGACATCGGGTGGTCTCCTGCTCCGTCTCGCGCAGCCCGGCCGTCCTCGAGGCCCGGCAGACACTCTCGGCGCTGGAAGGGCAACGCATCACCTCCGGGGCGCTCCTCCCCAGCTTGCCCGTCCTGTCGGCTACCGCCTCCGCTCGCCGCCCTTCCGACGCGGAGCTTGTGGCCGGCGACGCCAGCGGAACCTCCTTCAACTGGACCGCGACCCTGGCACAGGAGGTTGACCTCTCCGGGAAACACGGCCTACGGGCTGCCGGCGCCGATGCCGCCTCTCGCGCTCAGCAGCGACGCGTTGCCGTACAAGAGCAGGAGGTGGGCGCGGCCGG
>JBGTHI010000767.1:0-4653 GCA_041746295.1 Myxococcaceae bacterium | reverse complement strand
TCCTTCACGCTTGTTTGAGGCCTAATTGCGATAGGTCAGGACCGATTCACAGGCGCCATCCATAGGGCCGCCGACGCGAGGGCGTATGAGTATGGTCCGGGTCGAGTCGCCTATGAGCTCCTCGACGCGCCGGCCAGTGGGGATAGAAGGCCAAAGATCACCGGGACGATCGATCTAGGCCAGGTCGACGACCCCGATGACATCCTCTACAAGCTCTACGGTACGCCCACCAACGCTTTGTTGTTTCAAAGGCCCTCCGGGCTGACCGTGGTCGCGCTTGAGAATACATCAGACTACCGGCACACCAGCATCAAGCGAATTGAGGACGACCCTGATCGCGAAAGGGACGAGCTGACGGCTCGGCCCCCAGCGACTCTCAATCTCTCCGGCTACATACGGAATTTTGGGCCATGGGCCACCGCGGACCTTAACGACTACCTCAACGCCGACTATGGTCCCGGAAGCTATAATATCGGACATTTCGGTCGCTACGATCTCTACCCGCGGGATGTCGCTTATTGGGACGGTGTCACGACCTAGCCCTGAGCTGCTCCAAATACCCGCTCGAAGATTGCATCGACGTTCTTGAGGTGTGGCTCCAGCGAGAAGAGGCCGGTAATCTCCTGGGAACTCATCTTCTGGAGCAAGTCGGCATCCGCAAGCAGCGCGTCCTTGAAGGTGACGTTCTCCTCGTAGACCCGCATCGCGTTGCGCTGCACCAGCACGTAGGCGGCTTGGCGATCCATCCCTCGCCTCGCCAGCTCCAGCAGCAGGGTCTGTGAGTGGATCACCCCGCCTAGCAACTCCATATTCTGCGCCATCCGCTCCGGATAGACGCGCAGGTTCTCCATCAACCCGGCGAAGCGGTGGAGCATGAAATCGCAGGTGACGGTTGCGTCGGGGCCGATCACTCGCTCCACCGAGGAGTGCGAGATGTCCCGCTCGTGCCACAGCGGCACGTCTTCGATCGCGCTCAGGGCGTAGCCCCGAAGCAGCCGGGCCAGTCCGGTCAGGTTCTCGGAGAGGATCGGGTTGCGCTTGTGCGGCATCGCCGAGGAGCCCTTCTGCCCCGCGGTGAACGGCTCCTCCGCCTCCCGCACCTCGGTCCGCTGCAGATGGCGGATCTCCACCGCGAACTTCTCAATTGACGCCCCGAGCAGCGCGATGGCCGAGAAGTACTCGGCGTGCCGGTCGCGCTGAATCACCTGACTGGAGGCAGGAGCCGGCTGGAGCCCCAGCTTCTTGCAGACGTGCGCTTCCACCGAAGGCGGAAGGTGGGCGAAGGTTCCCACCGCGCCCGAGATCTTCCCCACCGCGACCGTCTCGCGCGCCGCGCGCAGCCGCGTCTCGGCCCGGCCCAGCTCATCGAACCAGATCGCGAGCTTGTGGCCAAAGGAGATCGGCTCGGCGTGGATGCCGTGGCTGCGGCCGATGGTCATGGTCCGCTTATGCGCCAGCGCCTGGGCCTTGATCGCCGCTTTGCAGCGCTTCACGCCCTCCAGCAGCCGGTCAACCGCCTCCACCAGACAGACCGAAAGGCTGGTGTCCAGGACGTCCGACGAGGTCATCCCCATATGGAGGAAGCGAGCCGAGGGACCGACCCGCTCTTCAACGAAGGTCAAAAAGGCGATCACGTCGTGCTTGGTGGTCCTCTCGATCTGGTCGATGCGCGCTATGTCGGCTTCCTCGAAGTCCCCGGCCCGCTCGCGGCATTCTTGAAGCGCCTGCGCCGGCGCGAGCCCGGCCTCGACCATTCCCTCCAGGGCATAGAGCTCCACGTTGCGCCAGCGACGCAGCCGGGCCACATCGGACCAAAGCGCCACCATTTCCGGACGCGAGTAACGGGGAATCATCGCGCGGTTCCGGAGCTTGCGGTGCCCGCAACGCCCGTAGAGCCGAAGCCGCCCGAACCCCGGACCGTCTCATTCAGCGTACCCTCTTCTTGCAGGACGGCGCGGGTCACCGGAGCCACCACCAGCTGCGCGATTCGCATGCCGCGCTCGATAGTGAACGGCTCGTTGGAGAGGTTGACCAGCAGCACCTGCACCTCGCCCCGGTAGTCCGCGTCGATGGTCCCGGGTGAGTTGACGCAGGTGATGCCATGCTTGATCGCCAGCCCCGAGCGCGGCCGGACCTGCCCCTCGAACCCGACCGGCAGCTGGAGAGCGAGACCGGTGGGAACGGCGGCGCGTCCGAGCGGCGGCAGCTGCACCGGGGCATCGATCTCCGCCATCAGATCCAGACCGGCCGCCCCCTCGCTCTGATAGGCCGGAAGCGGCAGGGGTGACTGGGAGATCTGGGACGCCTTCGGCCGACGGACCCGAAGGATCTTCACGGGGATCGTTGCTTGAGATTCTGATGACATGCCCGTTCGTCTCCCCCAAATCGAGCGGCGGATCAACGATCCCGTGCGGTGCGAGACCTACCGACCGCGCGCTGCCTCTCCCCGCAGCACCATGCAGGTGCTGGAGAGCTTGCAGACCATCGATCCGCCCTCATCGACCACCTCGCACTCCACGTAGCCCAGGGAGCGGGAGCGGCGCACCACCTTGGCCTCGGCCCTGAGTGTGGAGGTCCAGACCGGCTTGAAGTAGTTCGCCTTCAGCTCGATGGTGGTGAAGGTCTCATCGGCCTCGATGGTGGTGCCCATGGCGCAACCCATCGCCAGATCTCCCAGATCCACCAGTACGCCGCCGTGCATGGTACCGACCGGGTTGGCGTGGCGATCCATGTCCGCCTTTAACGAGAAGACTGCGCGGCCCTCACTGAACTCCACGAAGGAGACTCCGAGCGTCCGGGCAATTGGGGGCAACCGCATCCTTTCGAACCACGGTTTTTGATCGGACATGATTCGATGCCCTATCTCGCACATTGCCTTTCGTCCATGGGTGAGCAACTTTTGAGAAGGGGTTAGCGAGAAGCAGAGGATGCGCTGCGAGCAAACCCTGCTGGAGGTGGAGTCATGATTGAGATCGCACCCGCTGGTGCTCTCCCCCGCAGCTTCGTTCACGTTCCCGTTCCCTACCCGGTCTCAGGGACCCGTTACGATGCGGTGGTGCCGGCTTACACCTCATTTATCAAGGGTTCGATCACTGACCAGGTCTTCGGCTACGACCGGGTTCTGGAGAAGCTCAGTCCACTCAAGGGCAAGCGCGTCCTTGACTACGGCTGCGGGCCGGGCGTCTTCGCACAGCAGATGGCGCGCAAGGGAGCGCGGGTTACTGGGGTCGACATCTCGACCGAGTCGATCGCCCAGGCCAACCGGTCGTTCCCGCCGGCACGGTTCCCCGAGCTTCACTTCGAGCCGATCGTCAGCGGAGATATCAGCCACCTCAAAGGCAACTTCGATGCCGCGGTCGTGAACTTCGTCTTCTGCACCCTCCCCAACCGGGAGGAGATCGTGAACATCCTGAAGAACCTGCGCGCGGCGATGAGGCCGGGCGGCCAGCTGGTGATCCTCGAGTCCAACTGGGGGAAGAGCAATGGTCGGGAGTTCCAATCCTTCGCACTTCCGGAGGTGAACCCCCTGGTATCCGGAGGCGAGGTGATCCCCGTTCTGAAGGGCGAGCAGGGCAACGTGGCGCTCCGCTTACTGGAGTACTACTGGTCGCCGGACGATATGCGGCTGATGCTCAAGGAGGCGGGGTTCGAGCCAAAGGATCTGGAGGAGCCGACCGCCGATGCCAAGGACGACCGGCCCTGGATCGACGAGCGCACCCACCCCCCTACCGTGATCTACACGGCCATCGCCAAGGGATCCTCGCCCCGGAAGGCCGACCCGGCCCAAAGCGATTTCACCGATTCCTCCGGCGGAGCTCGAGCATTGATCGATCTGGGATAGCCGCGATCGCTTGGCGCTTCCGTCGCTTCGGCTCCTAGGATAGAGGCTCCCTCTCCTTTCAGAGGGGGAACGATGAAGGCCTGGATCCGGACGTGGGTTGTGGTCGCGGTCGGTCTGATGTCCTTGGGTGCGCTCGCCGAGCCCACCACCGATAGGCTGAAGCAGGAGTATCTGGGTCAAGGGGCGGATCCGGGTGCGACGCGGCTGTCGGTCACCTATGTGCTCAACGCGCCCCTCTCCGGCGAGACCGAGGTTCTCCGCTTCGATACCGGCCACCACGTCGGTCTCGAGCTTGCCAGTGGCGACTTCGTCCGCTACCACCTCGAGGCCCTCTACGGGAACGTCTCGGGTATCGACTTCCTGAAATTGGAGCCGCTGAGCTGGGGCATTCCAATTCGCCTCGCGCGCCGGGGCAAGACGCTGATCGACCTCGAGCCGGTCATCTCCTTTGCCAACTTTGAGGTTGGATTCCTCCCGGGTGGAGACGTGCTTGTGACCCTGAGCAGCGCGGTCCGATTCCAGATAAACATCGCTTTGGGCGCCTTCTACCTAGGGCTCGTTCCGGCGGGCTTCGAGGTCCGGTACGTCGGAGTCGAAACGATAGGAGAGGTGGAAGGGAACACCGCCTTCGCGATCGATTTCCGACCCCAGGTGCTCGTGGGTGTGAACTTCTAGCCCGGATATTTCACAGCGTGAGCGAAACGAGGTGCAGGATGTCGGAGCCGAGGGCGGCAAGCGCAGAGATGACCGAGGAGGCGTGCTGATGCACGCCGCACGAGGAAAGAGCGAGCACGCCGTCCGCAGGCCGACAG
>JBGTHI010000766.1:0-7317 GCA_041746295.1 Myxococcaceae bacterium | reverse complement strand
AGCGGCGCGCAGAGCAGCAGCGTCTGGCCCAACAGGCGGCCGAGCGGCAGCGGCGTTCGGATGAGGCCGCGTTCAGGGCCAACGCCGACGTGGGGCGGGTGACCATTCACGCCGGGGCCGACGTAGGACGGGTCCGTTTCTAGATGGCCGGGGCCGTCAACGGCACGTCGGTGACCTGGTTGCGGTCCACGGCTGGTCGGCGGTGCAGCAGGAAGCGGCTCTCGATCAGATGCCAGGAGAGATAGGAGAGGGTCACGGTCCCACCGAAGGCGGCCGCCAAACCGAGTAGAGGGGAGAGCTGGAACAGCCCGAGCGCCGCCGCCGCCTGGCCCACCGGCCAGTGGAGGATGTAGAGGCCATAGGAGATGTCGCCGCGCTTGTTGACGTCGAGCGGGAGCTTGGCCACGCCCACTGCAGCCCAAGAGCAGAACAGGGCGACGGCGAACGGCGAGACCAGCTCATGGAGTACGCCGTCCGAGAGGCCGTAGCCCAGCGCTCCCAGCAGCGCGGCCCAGGCGGGTGGGGCGGAAAGGCCCAGGCGGGTCCGGTCGAAAGCCATCGCGCCGGTGATGAAGAAGCAGAGCTGCCCCGGAGCTTGGAGCGCCAGCTTCGCGAAGAGCGGATTGCCAGTGCGCTCAGCGAAGGCGAAGAGCCCCACGCGCCAGGCGAGGGAGGCGGCCAGCAGCGCTTGGAAGGTGAAGCTTCGGCCCGCGCGGCGCGAGAGCCAGAGGATCACCGGCACCAGGGCGTAGAAGGCGACCTCAATCTTGATGGTCCAGAGCGATCCGTTCACCTCCTGGAGCGCGTTGCTCGCGAACAGCCCGGGCAGCGTCGGCTGCAGGAAGTTCATCAGCAGGAGATTGGATACCAGATACCGGCGCAGCTGATCGCTGGCAAAGTACTCCCGCAGCGGCAGCTCGGAAAGGGGCGCCAAGAGCAGCGCCGCGCCGACCACGATAAAGAGGTAGGCGGGTGCAATCCGTCGGATCCGCTTCTCGGCGTAGGAGCGAAGGGACGGGCTCTTCTCGCAGCTCATCAGCACCAGGAAACCGGAGATGAAGAAGAAGCACTTGACCGCGAAGTGGGACGATAGGTGCCGGGTCAGCTCCCAGAGCCAGGGCACACCGGAGAGGGCGCCCACGTGGAACACCATCACGACTGCCGCGAACACCAGGCGCAGCAGATCGAAGTTGTTCTCCCGAAGGCGGGGATCCGGAGGAACCCCTCGCGACGACGTTTCGCTTCTGCTCAGGACTCCCAGGAAGTCGAGCTCGCGCAGCACCGGAGGCAGCCGGAGGCTCCTCCGCTGGAGGCTCCCCGGGAAGAAGAACGGCGGAAAGGCGGTGTTGGGAAGGCTGGGTGACGGATGCACGGTGGGCCACCTCCGCACTATTGGTGTGCGGCCAGCGTAAAATCCTTTCACCGGGATTTATCGGCGACTTTTCCAATCCACCGCCGGGCTAGCTGCCCTGTGCCGCCAGGAGCTCCGGATAGGCGGCCACCAGCGCCGCGCCGCGCGCGACGGCCGTTTGCGGATCATCCTCCAGCACCACGTTGCTCTTGAACTGCTTGCCGACCGCGGCCTGGACCTGGGGGATGTAGCTGGTACCGCCGATCATCAACACCCGGCTCAGCTCGGCATCGGTCACGTCAGCCGCCATCAGCGTAGAGGCGGCGCACATCACCGAGCGGTTCACCAGCTCCGCCCAGTGAGGCGCCAGCTCCTGCCGGCTGACGTTCAGGTTGACCGTGTAGTCCTTGCCTGCCCACAGAAAGGCGCTGGAAATCTGGTACCGGCTCTCCTCGCTGCGAGAGAGGGCACGCTTCACCGCCTCGCAGGTGCGCGCCACCCGATCCCAGAGGACCACGTCCTTGGTCACGTCCTTCTGGGTGGCTTTATAGATGAGGCCGCTCACCATCTTGGCGAAGGCCTGGTCAAAGTTGTCGCCGCCCAGGACCTCGTCGCCCCCGGTGGAGAGGACCTTCATCCGCTTGTCGTCGTACTTCATGACGGTGGAGTCGAAGGTGCCGCCGCCGAAATCGAAGACCAGCATCGGCATGCCGTCGGTCGACGATCGACCTTGGGAGATCGCGCCGGCACAGGGCTCCGGGACGATCTTCAAGATCTCCAACCCCGCCGCCTTTCCGCAGCGAACCATCGCCGCGTGGACGGCCGATCCCGCCTTCACCGGAATGGTCAGCACCGCCTTGCTGACCTTCTGTTGGAAGCGGGCCTCCGCCTGCGCCTTCAGATGTTGGAGGATCAGCGCGCCCACCTCCGAAGCGGTCCGGTCGCCGCCGGGTACTTGGAGGACCGCCTCGCCCGCCCCGCCTGGCTTCACCCGCACCGCCGAGCTCTGATCGAACAGCCGGCGCTCCGGCGAGTCCGGACCGCGGCCGATCAGCCGCTTTACGCCAGCGACCGTGTTCTCCGGATCCGAGGCCCGGAACTTCTCCGCCTCGAAGCCGACCACCGGCGGCCCCTTCTTGGGGAAATGGACCAGGCTGGGGATGCAGGGCTCTCCGCGCGAGTCCTTGGCAAAGTAGATCTTGCCGTTCATCACCGCCGCGGCGGTGGAGTAGCTGGTCCCGAAGTCGATACCCAGGATGAGTTCGGAGCCGGCCATCGTAGGTCCGGATGGTAGTCGCGATTCAGGGGCGCGGCGACTTCACTGAGGCTTCCTGGCCATTCCGGTCAGCACGGCAGCCTTGCGCGGGTCGTAGGTGATCTCCAACGCCTCGGCATGGCCGGTCGCCCCGGAGCCGACCTGCTCGTAGCTGGCCGTGGTTGCCGCCCCGCCGGCGTAGCCGGAGACCGCCCGGGTGACGCCCTGAACGTGCTGGAAGAAGGGTTGGCCCATAGACACCAGTCTGCAAATTGCTCCGAACCGGTGAAAGGTCTTTCTCTTAAGCGGCCTCACTTGAGCACCCAGCGTTCTGGAGTGCTCGTATGCGCAGTCCCTCCCATTTCCTCCCCGCCGTTCTCTTCTGCCGAAGCCTGAGGGGCCTGCTGGTCCTGGTTCTCTGCGGCTCTCCTCCCGCTGCCGGCCAGACCTTCACCGCTACTACCGCGCAGACCGTCTTCAATCAGGAGGCCCAGAAGCTCAAGCTCGCCCTCGGTGAGATCCCGACCAACCGGTATCCCCGTTCTACCGACTCCACCGGCAAGTGGATCACCAACCTCAACACCGAGCCCGTCGCCTGGACCCAGGGCTTCTTCCCCGGGAACCTCTGGTTCATGTTCGAGCACTCCCGGGATCCGCTTTGGCGGTCCGCGGCGGACGTCTGGACCCGCAATCTGGAGGTTCAGAAGACCAACACCCAGACTCATGACCTGGGCTTCAAGATGTGGAACAGTTTTGGGACCGCCTATCGAGTCACCCGCGAGCCCTACTACCGCGACGTGGTCCTGGCCGCGGCGGAGTCGCTCGCCTCCCGTTACCGGCCGGCGGCACAGGTGATCAGCACGGGCGACTGGAACCCGGACTGGAAGCTGCCGATGGTGGTGGACACGATGATCAACCTCGAGCTCCTGTTCTGGGCGTCGGAGAACGGCGGCCGTCCTGAGTGGAAGCAGTTGGCACTGAGCCACGCGCTGACCACTCTCCGGGAGATCGTCAGGCCCAACGGGAGCACTTACCACGTCGTCGATTTCGATCCGGGCACCGGCGCAGTCCGGTTCAAGAAGACCTACCAGGGCGCAGCCGACGAATCGACCTGGTCGCGCGGACAGGTGTGGGCCTTCTACGGCTTCATCATGGCTTACCGGTACAGCAAGGACGCGCGGATGCTGGAGGCGGCGCGAAAGACCGCCGACTACTACCTGAGCCGACTGCCGTCCAATGGCGTGCCCAACTGGGATTTCGACTCCAACCTCCAGAGCCCGGACAGCTCCGCCGCCGCGGCCGCCGCTTCGGCGCTCCTCGAGCTGGCGACCTTCGAGACGATTCCCGCCAACTCCACGCGTTACCGCGACGCCGCCCTCAACATGCTCTCAACGCTGGCGACGCCGGCCTATCTCTCTTCCGGCACTGCGAACCGCGGGCTTTTGCTTCACGGCGTGGGCCACCTGCCGGCCGGAAAGGAAGTGGATGTCAGCCTGATCTATGGCGACTACTACTATCTGGAAGCAGTGCTTCGTTACCTCTACGGAAGCCCCTCGATTCCCTTCTTGAGGGTGGTCTTGCCCAACGGCGGTGAGACGCTGCGACCAGGCCAGATTCAGGCAATGCGCTGGTCCACCTTCAGCGGTGTGGGTCGGGTCCACCTGGATGTCTCCTACGACGGCGGCGGCTCGTGGCAGCGGGTTCAAACCGATCTCCTCAACACCGGCGAGTACTTTTGGACGGTGCCGGCGACCGCGACCAACCGCGGCCTGTTCCGAGTCTCGCCCACCGGTGGGCGGGCGAGGCCGGCGGTCTCCGCTAACAGCTTCACCATTGGCGGCATCACCGCGCCTCCCCCCGTGTTCAACGATGAGTTCAACCGGAGTGGGACCCTGGGCGGAACCTGGATCCCGACCCGCGGCAGCTTCAGCGCCAACGGCTCGGCGGCGGTTAGCGCCCGGGTCCAGAGTTATGCCTTCTGGAACGGCTCGCCGGCGCTGAACGACACCTCGGTGATCCGGCTTTCCACACCCATCAAGCCGACCTATGTGGGTGCGCTGGCCCGCGCGGCGAACGACGGCAGCCCCGATCGCGAGCACTACGGCGCTTTCGTGGCGCCGGATGGCCTGATCTACCTGGCACGCCGCGACAACTGGTCCTACACCTTCCTGGCAACCGGGCCGAGGTTCCCGTCGGGAACGCACGAGCTAAGCCTCACCGCCAGCGGCACAGGTCCCGTCTCGCTCTCGGTCAAGCTCGATGGAACGCAGGTGTTGAGCTACAGCGACAGCTCGGCGCGGGCGCGCAAGAACGCCGGCCGCGCGGGAATTGTCGACTACAATGGCGCGGGTCAGACGATCGACCGCTTCGCGGTGACCCGATAGTAGATCAGCTCCAAAGGAGGAGCTCGTCGTCCTCGGCCGTCTCATCGGGCGCGGGAAGTCGTAGTCCTCGATGGGAATGACCTCCGGGTTTCCGAGTCGTTCAGGAGCCCCATAGGGTACTGGGCTTACCGGGGTCTAAAACCGGGTGCGGTCAAGTCAGCCACGACCGGCCTCCGGAGCTCCGCTTCGCTTGAATTCCGAACGTTTTCATCGCACCGTGCCCCCATGTCAGTCACTGCGGACCAACTCCCGCCACCTTCGGCCGCAGGCGATCCGCCCCACGCGCGGGCCGTCTCCGAAGCGGTGGAGCGGGCCGCGCAGAGGCTCAAGTCGACCCAGGCAGGGGACGGCTACTGGTACGTCGAGCTGGAGGGCAACATCAGCCTCACCACCGAGACGGTGCTGCTCTATCGCGCCCTGGGGCTTCAACGCGCCGAGCAGGAAGCGGGTTTCCTGCGCTACCTGCGCGCCGCCCAGCGGCCCGACGGAACCTTCGCGCTGCATCTCGACGGCCCCTCCGACCTGAGCATGACAGTGGAGGGCTACTGGGGACTCAAGCTGCTGGGCGAGCCGGTCGCCTCGGAGCGGATGGTCAAGGCGCGCGACTTCATCTTAAGCCGCGGCGGCGCTCAACGGGCTCGCGTGCTCACCCGGATCTACCTGGCGATGTTCGGCCAGTTTCCCTACGATCGGCTGCCCTATCTGCCGCCGGAGCTGATGCTGCTGCCCGCCTGGAGCCGGCTGTCGATCTACGAGCTGGCGATCTGGGCGCGTGGCTTCATCGTCCCGTTCTTCCTGATCCGATCGAGCCGCGCCGTTTTTCCGGTGGGTCCGGAGGGCCAGCTCCCCGAGCTGTTCGGACGGGGCCCCGGGGGCCGAGTGGGTCTGCCCGCGGTGAAGGCGCGGGGTCCGTTGGCGCCACTGCTCAAGGGAATGGAGTGGCTGGGGCGGCTGCTCGATAGGCTTCCCGCGGGTTGGTGGCGCAGTCGCGCGCTGGCCCAGGCGGAGCAGTGGGTGCTGGAACATCAGGAGCCCGAAGGTCGTTGGTACACCTACCCACCGATCTGGATGTCGATCCTGGCGCTCTTCTCGCGCGGCCACCGAGTGGACTCCGATCCGGTGAGGCGAGGCGTGGGCTACTTGGAATCCCTGCACTGGCCGGAAGGGACCGAGCTGCACCAGCAATCGACCGAGTCGTCGATCTGGGACACGATCTTCGCCGCTCAAGCGCTGGTGGAGGCGGGCCACGGCGGCTCTCCAGAGGCGCAGCGGGCGTCACGGGTCGTGCTCTCGCTCCAGCGGAAGGTCCGCGGCGACTGGCAGATCAAGACCGGCAGGAAGGTGGCGCCGGGAGGCTGGAGCTTCGAGCAGGCCAACCGGCTCTACCCGGATGTCGACTCCACCTCCGAAGCGATCCTTCTGCTCCGCCAGCTCGATTGGAACGGCGACGCCATGACATCGCGGGCGACGCAGGCGGCAATCGCGCTGGGCCGCGACTGGATCTGGGGCATGCAGAACCGCGACGGCAGCTGGGGAACCTTCGACAAGGACAACACCTCGTCGATCTTCGGCCGGATCTCCTTCGATGACATGGATGTCTTCACCGATCCGCGCTGGCCAGACACCACCGGTCGGCAGCTCACCACGCTGGGTGCCCTGGGAGCAGATCTGGGCGACCGGAAGGTGAGGGCGGCGATCCGCTACCTTCGCCGGTCGCAAGAAAAGGACGGCAGCTTCTTTGGCCGCTGGGCCACCTGTTATCTGTTTGGCACCTACTGTGCTTTGCACGGCGCGGGGGCGGTGGGTGTCTCCTGGAATGAGCCGTGGCTCCAGAGGGGCTTCGCTTTTCTGAAGAGCGCGCAGAACGGCGACGGCGGTTTTGGGGAGTCGAACGACTCGCTGGCCCAGAAGCGGTACGTGCCGTCGGGCCACAGCGTGCCATCTCAGACCGCCTGGGGGCTGTCGGGGCTGCTCTGTAGGCCCGGTCCACCGTCGGCTTCGGCCCACCGGGCGGCGGCGTGGTTGGTGGCACACCAGAATCCGGACGGGAGCTGGACCGAGCGTGCATTTACCGGCGGCGGTCTGAAGGCCTCCTGGTATCTTCGCTACCCGATGTACGCCGCCTATTTCCCACTCCTGGCTCTCACCGGCTACCAACGCCGTGCGGGGCTGCGTTCGGTGAGGGCCTAGCCCGGATATTTCACAGCGTGAGCGAAACGAGGTGCAGGATGTCGGAGCCGAGGGCGGCAAGCGCAGAGATGACCGAGGAGGCGTGCTGATGCACGCCGCACGAGGAAAGAGCGAGCACGCCGTCCGCAGGCCGACAG
>JBGTHI010000765.1:0-2997 GCA_041746295.1 Myxococcaceae bacterium | reverse complement strand
CTCCACCGTAAAGTCCGCCTCGCGGGAGATCTCCTCCAGCTTGCCGGTCACGTCCTGGCGGTAGAGACCCGCCTTCAGCAGCCCACTCATTCCAAACAGAATGGGAACCAGCGTGGTTCCGACGGGAACGCGGCCCATCGCCGCGAGAGCCATCGCCTTGAGGCGGGAGAAGCCGACCAACGGGCGTCTGTGGGTCAGGGCGAGTCCTTGGAAAAGGTGGAGATCGGAATCGCAGGAGGGCGCGGAGTCGGAGCAGACCGCGTAACCCTCGATGTCCCGCAGACGAAGCCGGTGCTGCTCGGTAAGGGACATCAGGATGTCCAGCGCGTCACCGCGGCCGTTACGCAGCTCACCCTGGACCAGCCGCGGCCCGCCCGACAGCTCAACGAGCCCGAGCGAGCTATAAGTGGCTGAAAGGTCGGCAACAGCGATCAGCATGAAGAAGATCCCCTGGTGCAGAATTCTCGACCTACATCAGGGCGAAGTTGTGGCGTTGCGGCACGGCTGGAAAAGTCGAGGTTCAGCAAGGATCTTCCCGTAGGCCCCCTCCGGCGCGACGCTTAGGGTCAAAGGGGGTGACCGTTGGTTTTCCTGTTGCGCTGCCTGGATACGGAGGGTGCATCGAGCGCAAAGACCGCAGATTTGTTCGAGGCCTCTTCCGCGGGCATGGCTTTCCTGCGGCGCGCAATGGCCGCACAGGAAGTGTTGGTTATGGCACCGGCGCCGGAGCTCCCGCTCGGTGCCACCTCCGAGCAGCAGCAGCGCCGGCGTGCCTTCCGGGCCAAGGGTCCGGGAAAGGTCCCTTTCGCCAAATTCGGCTCGGCTGAGGGGTGGCACCTGGTTCCCGAGGAGTGTCTGGCGATCGCCCGGGTATTGGAGGCGCTTCTCTTGAGTGAGCCCAAGCTCCGAACCCTCTTCGATGAGCTCGGAAAACCGTGGGATACCCCGGAGTCCGACCTCTGGTTCATCCAGAGCTTTGCCGCCTTCTGCCGCCGTGCTTCGGAGGCGGGAGGCTGCCTGGTCGAACAACCGACCGCGGATCCGATCTAGGGACATCCCCTAGCGCGTCAGGCTCGTTCGACCGCCCGTCGCCAACGTCCAAGGTGAGCATCGCGGGTGGCAGCCGCCATCCTGGGTTTGAAGATGCGCTCTGACTTCCAGCTGTCCCGGATCTCGTCCGGGCTCTTCCAGATGCCGACGGCAAGCCCGGCCAGGAAGGCGGCGCCAAGGCCCGTGGTCTGGAGATTTCGGGGGCGCACCACCGGGAGCCCCAGGATGTCTGCCTGGAACTGCATCAAGAGGTCGTTCGCAGCGGCACCTCCATCCACGCGAAAGGAGCCGAGTGGTTGCCCGCTGTCCTGACCCATTGCCCAGGCGAGCTCCAGGATCTGGAGCGCGATTCCCTCCAGTACGGCGCGCGCCAGGTGGGCGGCGGTGGTGGATCGATCGATGCCGCTGAACAGCCCGCGAGCCTCCGGTCGCCAGTGAGGTGCTCCGAGACCGGTGAGGGCCGGGACGAACACCACCCCGCCCGAGCTCGACACCTGCTTGGCCAGGGCGCTCACGTCCGAGGCCTTGCGGATCAGCTTGAGGCCGTCCCGCAGCCACTGCACTGCCGCCCCCGCGATGAACGAGCTTCCTTCCAGCGCGTAGTGGGTCTTTGCCCCGAGGGTCCACGCGACCGTGGTGAGCAGCCCCGACTTAGACTCAACCGCACGCTCGCCGGTGTTCATCAAGAGGAAGGCTCCCGTGCCATAGGTGCACTTGGAGTCACCCGGCGAGAAGCAGGCTTGCCCGAAGAGCGCCGCCTGCTGGTCGCCAGCGATACCGCAAACCGGAACGCCATCGGGCAGGGCCTTGAGCCCTCGGGTGCGGCCGTAAACCTCGGAGGACGAGCGGATCTCTGGAAGCATCGGGCGCGGCACGCCGAACAGCTCCAGCATCTCGGCGGACCAATGGCAGGCGTGGAGGTCCATCAGAAGGGTTCGGCTGGCATTGGAGGTATCGGTCACGTGCGCGGACCCTCCCGTGAGCCGGTAGACCAGCCAGCTGTCCACCGTGCCGAAGCAGACCTCTCCGCGCTCGGCTCGAGCGCGCAACGCCGGCCCGCGCCGCCCCTGCCCAGAGTGCCGGCCTTGCCAGGAGTGCCAGCAATGATCGATCAGCCACTGCACCTTGGTTCCGGAGAAATAGGGATCGAGCACCAGGCCGGTTCGCGCTCGAACCTTCGGCTCCAGGCCTTGTGCCTTGAGCGCCGCACAAAGCACCGCGGTCCGTCGATCCTGCCAGACCACCGCGCGCCCAAAGGGCTTGCCCGATTCGCGGTGCCAGAGCCCGGTGGTCTCGCGCTGGTTGGTGATGCCCACCGCGGAGATTTGCCGGCCTTTCAGTCCCGCGTCTCGCAAGGCCCGCGCGATACAACTCTCGGTCGAGCTCCAGATCTCGTCGAGATCGTGCTCGACCCACCCGGGCTTCGGGAAGTGCTGCTTGAGCTCGCGGTAGGCGCGACCGACTTCGCGGAGCCTGGAGTCCCGCACCGAGACGTGGGTGCCGGTGGTTCCCTGATCGATTGACAGCACGTACCGCGTGGAGCCCGAGGCCTTGGTCATGGTCGCTATCGCTCTCTTGAACGGTCGAAGAAGCTGCCGAGCTCCTCCGCAACGAGAGGTCCGGCGAAATCTCGAACCACGTTGTGGTAGCCGCGCTTGAGCAGCACCGATCGCACCTGGCTTGCATGGGCGAGCCGCCTCAGCAGCTCGATCCCGCCCTTCATCGCAACGACGTGGTCGTCCTGAGCCATCGCCACCAAGGTTGGCGAGGTAACCTCCGGAACGACTCGCCACGCGCGATCCTGCAGCGTCCAGAGATCCTTCAGGCGCGCGGACGGAAAGGCTGTGAGCCGAGGCGCGGCGGCACGCATCTCTGGATCTTCCAAGTCCACGCCGTCCTTGCTCAGATAGGGCTGAACCGTTTCCAGGATGGGGAAGCGCCGCAGCC
>JBGTHI010000764.1:0-7235 GCA_041746295.1 Myxococcaceae bacterium | reverse complement strand
GCTCAGACGGGCGCTCAGTCCTCGGAGGGCACGGGCGCCGCTGCGGCCCATGTGCATCCGGGAGAGCCCGGGGGCCCTCCCGCAGCTCAGGCCGGAACCCAGGGCCCACCTCTGAAGCCGCCTCCTCCCGGACCTCCGGGGCCTCCGTCCCAGGTTGGGGCCTTTCCTGACCCGCCAGATAAGCCAGAAGGCGGGCGGGTGGGTCAGGAATCCCCCAAGGCTCGGACCGGTCCGGCCCGACAGCAAAGCGAGCTCAATGCGCACCTCAGCCCCGAAACCAGAGCATTGCAGACTGAGTTCCGCAGGCTTATTTGGAAGACATGGGCGGACGCGGAGGGCCCCGACGATCCTAAGCTAATCGCGCAAGCGCCGGCGCACTTGGAAGCCGCAAAAGGAGTCTTGGACAGCGCGGGGCTCGCGCACGAGCCTTTTTCCGACGCTACGCCGGGGATTCGGCTCCACGGCGGCGGCGAATCGATACTCGGGCGACACCTTGTTTCGGTCGGAATGCAAGGAGATGAGGCCCGGGGAGTCCAGGGACTCGGTGTTTCAGTAGTCTACGTGCCAGCGGCGGTAATGGGCGAAGCAACAGCTGGATTCGACCCGGACACGCGGACAATGTTCGCCTCGCACGAGATGATCGCCGGGCTGCGCCCGAGGTTGGATGGGCGACACGAGATTCGCCACGCGCACCGACTTGTCCGCGGAGGTGATCAGCACCAGGGAAGCGCCGAAACCAGAGCTGAACCCTTGACCCATTGGTTCTTCAGGGCAACGGGGCGTGCCCCATCGCTCACATTCGATTTCGATCACGACCAGCCAGCGGAGCATCAAACACAAATGAGCAACGACGAGGCCTTTGTCCACGCTCAAGACCTTCACACTCATGCCCAGGCTCTTGTGCGTCGAACCGAGGCTCTCGCCAGAGAGCCAGGGGAAGATGGAACCCGTCAGCACCCCGGCGAAGGCGATCCCCCCCCTGATAGCCGGCGGGATTTCTTCGAGCACGCCCGCGGTCGGATGAGCCATTCGATAGCCGCCACCCGGGCGATGACGGAGCTAACGGCCGAGCTGAGCGACCGGAGCTTGGCGACCGTCCAAGCGAACGGCTTCCGCACCGTGACGTATGGCCTGCCTGGGAAGGGGAGCCAAGAAGGGTTGGTTCGTGCGACGGTCCACACGCGTCGGGGAGGCCAGCTGACTTCCCACGAAGTCCACATGCGCCTTCCCGAGGTGGCCCAGGCGCTCAGAGAAGGGCAACGTCTTGGGAGAGCCACCAAGCAAGATCTGCGGGGTCGTCTGGGGCGCCACTTGGAGGCGCTGGCTGCAACGTCAAGGGAACAGGCTATCCGGCTGCAGGCAGCGCAACGTCTACTCGATCAGCTCAGTGGAGAAGACCCGACGCCGGAGCAAGCGCGAGCCATCGCCCAGGCGACCAGACATGTGGGCGCGCACGCCCGTGCCAGCCTCCAGCGGGACGTGCAGCCGGAGCCTCCTCCTTAAAAGAGTCCCAAGATTCTCATCTTCTCAATATTAGCTCCTCGCCTGGGTGGGGGATCGTGCCATTGCCTCAGGTGCCCCCTTGGAGCTAGCTATGGCGTCCCCGGGTCCATGGTTGCTGAGACGTCGGCCTCGGTTGTCGGTGGAGAGCAGGGATGCCAAGCACGTCGGGGTTTGAGAGACCGAGTTCGACTAGAAGCACTCAGCGCGCGGTTGATCGGGCCGTGTTCAGGTCCGCTGCCGCCGCGCAGCCGACCGATCAGCAGCCGGACGATCAGCAGCCGGACGATCAGCGGCCGGTTCAACGTTGGGTTGAAGAGCCCCGGCCATCGCCAGCAGTGTCTCGGGTTGCTGCGGACGCTGCCCCTGACGCGCCCGAGGAGCCGCCCTCTCGACTGGCTCTGCCCGATGCCGATGCGCAGTCGCACGAGGTTGACAGCTGGACCGCGGCGCCGGCGAATCCTACCAGCGAGAGCACCGACGAGGAGGGTGCTCACCAGCGCCGGAGTGTTGGCGGATGGTTCCGCGATACCTATGGAGGTGTCGTCAGTAGCGTTCGCGGAGGTCTCCGCCGAGCCCCAACCGCTGAGCTGGTGCCAGCAGCTTCTGAAGAGAAGGGGACGCTGGCCGCCCCGACGGGCGGAGAGGTCGAGAAGGTCGAGGCTCTCCTGCCCGCGCCCCAGCCCGGGAACCAGGAGTTGGCGATCCTCGGCGGCACGGCGGTGATACGAACGACCCAGGCTGAAGTCGATTCCGATAGGGCCGTGCGCACCCGACCGGAGGGCGAACAGCCTCGTGCATACCCCCTCCCGCCTCCCGTGAACGGGTTCCCCGCGGTCCCCCTGGCGGCGGTGGCAGAGGACGCGGAAATGAGTGAAACCACCAGGGTAGTCCTGGGGATGGCCGCCATGCACCCGGTGAGGCTCGAGGATGCCGTTGAAGCCATTCCGCCCCATCTGCTGCCGGACCTGATTCAGCACACGGCCAGCGTGATTGAGCGTGCTGCAGCTCCGGACGCGTCCGAGGCGGATCGCACCCGTAAAGCGAACCTGATCGTGAACCTGGGGCCGGTATTCGAGAAATTGGGAGGTGATGGCAGCGCGGCCTGCCGCCTCGCGCAGGTGGCCATCAAGGACCCGCGGCTGCGCGATGCGGTAGCCAGTACGACGTTCTCCTGGCAAGGAGGAGAGTACACGCTCGATCAGCTCGCGGAGCTCAGGCTTCCGCCGCACGTGCGGCCGGCGTGGACCGAGGAGCTGGGGACCGAGCACGCGGACATTCCCCGCGCCATCGGGCCCCTGGGGAATCGGACGCTCCCCAGGGTTCGGTGGAGCGTCGAGAAGAGAGTCTTGGCGGAAGGGGAGGAGGCGCCCGCGGCGATCGCAGCGACCCCTGCTCCGAGCTCGGAGGGATCGGGGGAAGGCGAGCTTCATCAGCCGCCGGTAGTCTTAGAGGGTGTGATCGTCAACGCCAAAGGTCAGCGCATCCACCAGAGGCACACGGCCAACCCCGACGATGTCGTTGCCTTCCGCCGGGCGTTCAGCATCCACGACTTGGCCAGGGCGGATGATCTCACCTTGGCCCACGCATCCACGGCTGCGGTGGACCTGAAGCTCCTGTCCTTCGATCCGAGTGAGGCGGCGCCAGATGAGATGGCCCCGACAGTCAGAGTTCTACGCCGAGTGCTGGAGCTGGAGCCCCGGGTCATCGAGGGAGACCCCGAGACCACTGCCAGGTTCGCGGCGGATGTCAAGACCCTGCAGAGCTTCCTGGACCGCATCAGACCGGGCGACCGGCTGCACACCTTCCGCGGGATCAGCCCCCACGATGCTCAGGGGATTGCCGACCTCAAGGGCTTCCTGCACGAGGTCAGGGCGGTAGGGCGTGGTTTTGACGAGGGGTTTGAGAGGACTATCGTGGGTCAACGCGAGGATGCCCGCCCGCTGCGGCATACCACGCTCCCCAATCGCAAGGCCGACATGGACGAGGCATTCCCGGATCCGGCGCTCATCGCCAGCGTTCAGGAAAGAACAAGGCGAATCGAGCAGGGAGATCAGCTGCGCGACTACCTGCAAAGAGGCACTGTAGATGCGAAGGCCCGAGTCCTCGCCGAAGCGCGAGGCGTTCCGTTTAAGGCGGCTCGGCTGCCGGTCGCCCTCGAAATACCCCAAGGCGCCGGCAAGACCACCGTCGTCGCCGCGAGCATCATGAATCAGGCGCTGGGCGATGGTTCCGCACGAGGCGAGCCGTTTATCGTCACGGCCAATCAGCTCTTCGTCCCAGGCACAGGACCAAAGCTCATCCAGGAGCTGATGGCGGCCCGCAAAGCGGGTCGACCATGTTTTATAGACGAATGCGGGGCCATGGTTGACGCGGCGACAGAGGGCGGCACCACGGATGGCGACGCAAATAAGTTCGCCCAGCGCCTTGCGGAGATTCTGCGAGACTTGGCGGGAAATGAGAGCGATCCCGACACGGTGGTCATTGCGGCGTTCTATCCAGGGGGCCACCGGAAGCTGATGCACTTGGTCGGAGTGGATAAGGGATACGGCCGGCGCTTTGAAGTCATTTCCCAAGATGATTTCCGTCCTCACGAGCTGTTCATGACCGAGTTGATGATCCTTCAAAGGGAGGTAGGCGAAGAGCGATCCCGGCTCAGCCTGCCTCCCGTCGAGATGTCGGCCGACGCGCTTTTCTCCATCGCGTTGAAGGTGGGTGATAATCTGGGCGCACCTGGGTATATGAACGTCGACGCCATCAAGCGCGGCGTGAGGGCGGCCATCGCTAGGGCGGAGGTGGAGCATGCGCTCCGTCCGCTCGGCGACCGGCTCGTCGAGCGGATCGACCCGCTCACCGGTGAGAGGCGGATGGCGGAGGTCGTGGCGGTCGAGCGGCGGCATCTGTTCGGCCACGAGCGGCCGGAGATCACCGCGGAGCTCCAGGGGATTCTGGACAAGCTCAACGACCGGAGGAGCTGTCCGGATCTTGACCCTGTCGCCGCGAAGCTACTCACGTCGACCCTCCGGGCGCTGGTGGACCAGCAGAGGGAGATCTACGACTGCGGAACCGAGCACGACCGCGCGCGGCTCAACAGTATGGTGGTCGGCGCCTTGGAAAGCGACGACGACACGAGATGGAATGCACTCCGTGAGTACCTCAAGGAGCTGGAAAAGAAGATCACGGGCGACGCAGTGAGGCCCTACTTCTTGATGTCCGGATCCCGCACGACCGATTTCACCAAGCCGGTGGGCGTCATCCTCGAGTTCCTCGCGAAGGCATCTTTGAACAAGGATGGGCGAGCAGGAGAAAAAGATCCTCCGGTGTTGGACCACCAGCAGCAGAGTCATCTCCTTGGCCAGATGAGGGACAAAGTGTTACAGATGGCCGCTGAGCATGGGGTCCTCATCGTAGACGGTGATGAGCTGTTCAAGGAGCCAGAGGCCGCGTCCGATGGCGGGGTAGCTGTCGATCACGGCAAGAACGAGCTCCAGCGAACCTTCGACATCTTCGCCCGCCAAATGGGGAAGGGCCGGTTCGGGCAGATCGCAATGATCGTCACTCTCACCCGGCCTGAAGACGAGAGGGGTGCGAGGTTCCGGATGCACTCAGTTCTCAGCACGCCGGCACAGCGCAAGGCGCTGGCCGCCGCACCTCACATTCATCTGGCGGGTCTGCAGGGCGTGAGCGCGATCAGGACCTACTTAACCGGCGCCTTCCAAACGAAGGGGCTCGGCTACGACCCGGCGAGCAAGCCGGACGTCGACCAAGCGTACACGGCGGGTGGGCGTTTACTGCAACAGGCAGCGAGAACGGTGAAAGCCGCGAACCGCCCGGACCCAGGCCAACCCATTTATGACTTCCCTGCGGAGCTGGCGGAGCTGATCCTCTCTGAGCTCCGGGGCAAGTTTCAATACATGCATGGGGTGGGTTCGCGGCCGGTCGACGCGCTCGTGGCGGCGCTCAAGGCCGTATCGGCGGGGCCTCTTTATGGCAGGGTCACCTCAGACGGCTCCACGGATCGACGAGAAGTGGAAGGCGTTCGGCTCATCCACTTTGGCGAGATCTGGTCGGCGATCGATGCGTTCCTCAAGGCCGTTCCGAACGAGGGGAGCGCGGAGCACTTCCAGGTCGATGGGTTTCGCTCGAAAAGGGGGGATGATGCCCTGCGAAGACTCTATGGGTAGCTCTCTTAAGAGCCGGTGCAAGGATGACGAGCCCAGGTTTTCACGTATCCAGAGCTGCGAGCACGGACCCCTCCGCCGCGCGCGTGACGCGGGGAGCGACGAGAGGCCCCGACGAAGCGCCTCCAGAGAGCATGGAGCAGCCGGCTGAGCCCATCCCGGCGAGAGGCGCACTACGGGGGGGGGCCCTGCACCAACCTCTACCCCGGCTCCGCGCGAATGCTTGGGGGGGGCTCCAGAGGCTCACCCGATCCCCTCTGACGCGGGCCTGACGCGGGGACTAGTGAGAGCCACCCCGGGAAATAGACCTTCGGACAGCGTAGAGCCGGAAGCTCTGCCTTCGTCAAGAGGCAAACTACGGGAGGTCGCCGCGCCAGTTTCTACCCCGGCCCCGCGCGGATCTGCGGGAGAGCCTCCAGAGATTCACCGGAGCCCCTCCGGCGCGCTCGTCCGTCCTCCCAGGCCGGCTCGGGCCGGTACCCCCTCGCCCGCCATCTCCGCCATGCGGGGGCTCGAGCTCCCGCGCTTGCGAACGCAATACCTCGCAGCGTTGGATACATACCGCCGAGCACCTGATGCCTCCCGGGAACGGGCAGAGGAGGGGGTCCTCGTAGCTGCCGCCGGCCTGCTCTCCGGAACAGGCGTGGGCGTCCAAGACTCGGAGACGCCGCAGGGGACTCCGGCACTCCAGTTCGACGGCACTGGCGACCGCGAAGCGGACCTCTTCGCCAGCGGACTTCAAGACAAGCTCAATGGAACGCAGCTGATGTACGTTCCCCGGGACACTCGGGGCCCCAATGCGCTCTGCGATCCGTGGAACGGTATCATCAAGGGCTCGAACGCACTCGTTTACTATCAGGCGCCGGGGAGATCCGAGCTTCACGAGGTGGATCACATCCGCCGCGCGCGCGACCCAAGCCACCGGGACCCGGGCCACCCGGAGTGGAACTGGAGGTCGAACCTGTACTCGGGGTTCGCGGCGATCAGCAAGGCTCCGGAGGGAGCGCAACCGCACACCTTGAGCACGGCCACCAGCACGGCGTATGCCCGATGGATGCATTTTTCTGAGCTCCCCCCGCATGCTCGGGGCGTGTACCAGTCGGTTTCAGGGCTCCAGAAGGGAACGAAGGACGCCGAGCAGGAAGACTGGCTGGCCTCTCTCGGGGTTTCGTCCAGCACATCGCTGCGGGCGGTGGCGGTTCAGGCGTCGACCGCCGCCGTCGTCGCGCGTCAGAGCGCTCTGATCGCCGATTCCGCCTTGAAGGAGACAACGGTGCGCGGTCTCCCGAACGTCGGCTTCGATCGCATCCCCCTCAAGTTCCTCCCCGGAAGCGAGGTGCCCGAGTACGTCTGGGGCGTCGTCCGAGCGCAGGGGAACGGCGGTCTGATTCAAGTTCGGATGTCGGTTTTCGCCCCGGAGACCGCCCAGGCACTTTCCGCCGGAGAGCGGCCGTCCCCCGCGACGTCCAGACAACTTCACGAGCGTTTGGCAACGCATCTGGAGCTCCTGCGGGACAGCGCGCAGCGCCAGGCGACCCCTCTAGAGCGAATCTC
>JBGTHI010000763.1:0-1767 GCA_041746295.1 Myxococcaceae bacterium | reverse complement strand
ACAACCGCCTCTTCGTGGCCAAGGAGGTTCTGACCGAGTTCCTGGACAGCAGGGTCAACGACCGGGTGGGGGTGGTGGTCTTCGCGGGAGGGGCCTACACCCAGGCGCCGCTTACCCTGGACTATGGCGTGGTGAAGGACGTGGTGCAGCGGCTGCGCACGCGCGTTCTGGAGGACGGCACGGCGATCGGCGACGCGCTGTCGGTCTCGCTCAACCGGCTGCGAGACTCGGAGGCCAAGAGCCGCGTGGTGGTCCTGATCACCGATGGAGACAACAATGCGGGGAAGATCTCGCCGCTCGATGCCGCCGAGATGGCAAGGAAGCTTCATATCCCGGTCTTCAGCATCCTGGTGGGCAAGGGGGGCAAGGTGCCATTCCCCGCCGGCACCGACCTGTTCGGGAATACCGCTTGGCGCGAGATGGATATTCCGGTGAATCCGGCGCTGCTCAAGCAGATCTCCCAGTCGACCGGCGGCGAGTACTACCGCGCCACCGATCGCAAGGAGCTCAAGGCCGGCCTGGACAAGGTGCTGGGGGCCATGGAGCGCTCCAAGATCATGGAGGGCGGCGCCGCGGCTCGAATGACCGAGCACTACGCGCCCTTTTTGTCGCTGGCGCTGCTGCTTTCGCTGACCGATTTTCTGATGCGCACCACGATGTTGCGGGTGCGGCCATGAGGTTTTCCCTCCTGGGGTACCCGGTCGGATTTGGGATGCCGCTGGCGCTGCTGCTGCTTGTCCCAGTTCTGGCCTTGGGATGCTTGGCGCTGGCCCAGGCCTACCTGCGCCGCAAGGCGATGGCCGCCTGGGTAGGGTGGCGCGGTGTGGTGCGGTTGGTGCCGGGCCTTTCCCGCCGCCATTCCGCTGCGCAGGCCGGGCTGGGTACCATCGGCCTCCTGCTGCTGGCCATCGCGTTGGCTCAGCCCCAGTGCGGAAGTCGCACCGAATGGATCAAGCGGACCGGCGTGGATGTGGTGGTCGCGCTCGATGCCTCCAAGTCGATGCTTGCCCGCGACGTCGCACCGTCGCGGCTGGAGCGGGCCAAGGTGGAGCTGACCGCCTGGCTGCAGGAGCTCAAGGGGGACCGGGTGGGATTGGTGGTCTTCTCCGGGGACGCCTTCGTGCAGTGCCCGCTCACCTCCGACTACTCCGCCGCGGCGATGTTCCTGCGGGCGGTCGATCCGGAGCAGATGCAGCAGGGCGGAACCGACATCGAGGGGGCGCTCAATCTGGCTCTGGAGACGCTGGAGAGGTCGGATCGAACCGATGGCGCCGCGGGGCCCGACAAAGTGGTGGTGCTGCTATCCGATGGCGAGGACACCGAGGGCAAGGCGATCGCCGCCGCGGAGAAGCTGGGCGAGGCAGGGGTCAAGATCTTGGCGGTGGGCATCGGCTCCGAGGCCGGGGAGCCGATCCCCGAGCTGAACAGGCGGGGAGAGGTGGCCGGCTACAAGCGCGACGCTTCAGGCAACCCGATTCTCAGCCGGCTGGATCGCGAGGGATTAACCCGCCTGGCTGAGGCGAGTGGTGGTGAATTCTTCTACCGACCGCGCGGCGTGGCGCTCAAGGAGGTGCTGGCGCGGCTAGACCGGCTCCAGAAGGGCGAGCTGGAGAGCCGGCTGACCGTTTCGTACGACGAGCGGTTCCAGGCTTTTCTTCTGCCGGGACTTCTCCTTCTCGCGGTCGCGGCGGCGCTTCCTACCGCCGGCCGGCTCCGGGCGCGGGGTTCGAGGTGAACCGTCAAGGCTACGTGCATCGCCTGGGCCGC
>JBGTHI010000762.1:0-4174 GCA_041746295.1 Myxococcaceae bacterium | reverse complement strand
GCTCAGACGGGCGCTCAGTCCTCGGAGGGCACGGGCGCCGCTGCGGCCCATGTGCATCCGGGAGAGCCCGGGGGCCCTCCCGCAGCTCAGGCCGGAACCCAGGGCCCACCTCTGAAGCCGCCTCCTCCCGGACCTCCGGGGTCCGGGGTGGGCCCGGTATCACCGGGGGAGTCCGATGAGGAACGACCCAGAGCTGCGCAAAGCGGCGCCGGGAGGTGGAAGCCTCGCAACGATCCCAACGATCGCCTGAGCGAGGAAACCAGAAAGCTGGGACTGGAGCTCAGAGAGCTGATCTTGGAAATCGAGGGTGCTGCCAAGCACTCAGGCGATCCCGTCCTGCGGCAGCGGGCTCCGGAAGTGTTGGCGGGGATGAAGAGGCTTTTGGACAGCGCCGGCTTCGAGCACGAGCCCCACCGGACACCGGACGGTGCGCCGGCCATCCGGCTCCTGGGACATGCAAGTGGTGCTACGAGCGATACCACGCTCGGC
Source organism: Myxococcaceae bacterium (assembly GCA_041746295.1). Classification (GTDB taxonomy): domain Bacteria; phylum Myxococcota; class Myxococcia; order Myxococcales; family Myxococcaceae; genus JBGTHI01. Next base: position 3,685 of record JBGTHI010000762.1, on the reverse strand, counting down.
CGTTTCGTTTCATCTCGGGGATTGGCGACGCTCGGATTTGAGGTAGCGTACTGCCCGGAACGGATCCTTGGGCAAGGGATAAGTGCCGAGACGAACGGTGTCGAGCGCACAATCTATCTGGGCCACCATAGGATCACCCAGTTGCAACCCACGTCGGATGCGCGCCACGAGGTGCGGCATGGCTACTTTCAGGTTCAGGGCGGAGACGTATATCGAGGAAGGTCCTACGTTGCCCCCTCGGACTCCTACCTCTACCGTCGCCTAGCCGGTCTCGCTCCACCCCTGACGCTTATCGCAGAGGACCAGAACCCGGATTCGAACGTATACAATGAATCGGTTGGACATGACGAAGCACCAATCCACGCATTGGAGTTACCGCACTATGCCGACCTCGCTAACGAGCGGGTACGAACGCTTGTCGCGGCGCAGGGCTCGGGGCCCGAAGACGAACAGCTATTACGGGACCATGCCGGCCATGCTTTGGATCGTCTCGGGACCCAACTGGGTGCCACCCTCTGGTTGAGCGAGCAGGCGGCCCAGTTAGGCGACCAGGCCCGCGATGCTCTGGCCTCCGAGAGGTGGTGGACGCGGACGGTGCGTTACCGCCCGGAGCTGGTGGATGACCGTCCCGACACCGTGCGAGGAGAGATCAGGACGGCGGCGGGCGGGAAGCAGACCTTAACGCAGTTTGTGCTCCGCCACCCAGGGGCTGCGGAATTGATGCGCCAGGGATCGAGGCTCCCGGGTACAGTTCGAGCCGAGCTTCGGAACCTCCTTGAGTTGCACCAGAGCGAGCTTTCGGCTGACAGTCACGATCGGGCCGCGGCGCTTCGCACCGTTCAGGAACGCCTGTCCGGTTTGGACCCGCTGAGTCCCGCGAGGGCCCAGGCGATTACCCAAGCGGTGCTCGACGAGGTCAAGTCGGTCGCGGCGCGGGTACGCGCCAACGCGGTACGTTGGTTGGAGTTGTCGGAGAAGCGGCAGCTTCCGGATCAACGCTGAAACCGGGCTCTTCCGATCCGGGGAGGCCCGTCGTCCAGCGACTCGTCGATGAACCGGAGGAGACGTTTCCGTTGCCGAGCTCCAGCTGAGTCACTTGATGTTCGCTAACTTCCCACGAAGTTTGTACCCACCAAACGCCCCTCCGACGGCCAAGCCAAGCCCGACCAATACCAGGCTTGTGCCGTCCGAATCGCTCGGGTTCACGCCAGTGGCCTTCTGTCGCTCTGCGAGAGCCTCCGCGTGAATCTTCAAAAGACTATTGACTATCGGCCAGGAGATCACCGGATCTTCATCGACGTTGGCTTTCGCCCTCTCTAGTGTCGGTCCCAGTTCCACTTCCGTCTTGTCGGCGAGATCCGCAAGCTGCTGCAGCAATGCCTGCCTCGCTGCGACGCCAGCTTCCTCTACCGCCTCGCAACTCTCCAGAGTGGGGTGGGGCGTCTCTTTAAGCATTGCTTGCCTTCGTGTCTCCACGCCATCGAACCTCTCGGACACTGACGGAACTAGTACGGAGGGGTGGGTCTGGATAGGTCCCTGTTTAAATGCAGTCCAATCTTCGGCCGTATCTTTGAGACAGTCCGCGAGCGGATCCGGGGGAGCTGAGGCGGTGTCAGCCGTCGGCGTGACCTGCACGCGGGGCTGAGTCCCCTGGGCTGTGACCGTGCTAGCAGATGCGTGAGGAGGAGCGGGCGTGGCGTTCGCCTCTGAAGCGGTACCAACAAGCAGTGCGGCGGTCGCAACCAAGGGCGCCGCGCTAGCGAGAACCGCCGCTCGCAGCATCCCTCGGTTCGTGCCTGCGGCGGTCGGTGCAGAGTGTCCGAGATCGTCTCGGACCGAGCTCACGTCCGGGCGAGGGGCGAGGGGCGCCGCGACGGAGCCAACGCGCCCGCTCTGATGTGATGTGGTTGGGGCCGGGGGAAGAGTAAAGCGGTCGGGTTGTGCACTTGAAGCGGGGGGGCTAGCAACAACGCGGGCGGGCCGTGGTAGAGCGCCTCGGTCGGTGCCACTGTCCCGGTTGATTGCCCGCTGGGAGCCCGCCGATTCGGGAAGTGTGACCGTTGTATCGGCCAGAGGCACCGACTCAATATCCCCGTGTACTGCGGCTGTTCGCCCTATCTCCCGTCCCCCGGCGGCCCTGGTACTGGTACTGGTGGCTGCTGATGTCCCTGTCATATAAAGTCCCCCTGCGTGACGCGCTCCGGAGCCCCCGCTGTCGTTCCGACATTCCGACCCTGAACATATGTTCGCCCTCCGGTGTCCGTACGTGTGCTTCCTGCGCCTCGTACTCGAGTCCGCCCCTGCGTGCAAACACTCCGGCAGGACCTTTGTGCTTCCGGGTGGCACGATGGCATACAAAACTGCTTTGGATTGACATCCGTGGACAGCGCTTCGGGATGGGCGATCTTCTCACCGGCGCGATCGCGGCGGAGCGCGGCGGAGAAGTCTGGTCGGCTGAAGCTGTACCGAGGCCCTGAGCCGTAACGTCTCCTCCCACAGCTGGCACCAACAGAGTCCGATAAGATACGTTATGTCAACTGTCCGTGGTATCTGGCCTGGACGGACTGAGACCCTCGTCGGGCTGGTTTAAGCCCGGAGGCTGATCACCTTCATTCCCAACTCCCCGGGCCTCCCGCAAAGCCGCTTCTAGCACTTCAAGCCGAGGATCGTGAACCGGGATGCCGGCTCGCTCCTCGACTGCCTCCTTGAACCTATTCATTTGGTCCACGACCTCTTGCAAACCGTCCGGATTTCTCGTCGCCATCCGGGCGGCGATCACTTCTGCCGTATCGCCCTCGGCCGACGAAGCCGTGGGCCCCGTATGCTGATCCGCAGGCCGTTCCGCGCCTTCACCAGTCGCTCGCCTCGCAGCATCTGGCTTGCCCTCACCACCCGAAGGTAGCTCCTGGTGCGGCTTGACCTTGGATGGAGACGGCGGATCGATTGAACCAGGCGCTTCTTCTCGCGGAGCTCCTGAGCTCGCGCTCGCGACCGGTTCGGGAGCACCATGCTGACGCTCGTTCCACGTCACAGCCCCATCACCTTGAGGCTTGCCCAAATCGGCCCGCACGGTGGTCCCGAAATCTCCCGACGGGAGCGTCGAAGCGCTGGGATGAGCCGGGGGCGCAATCGGGCCTGATCCACCTGACAGGTCCGACCTAGCACGTGAGGTCTGAGGGTGCCCACCACCCAAGAGTCCCCTATCACTGCCCGTTTCCTGTGATGTCGAATGCCCCTCTGTCTCGGGCGCCTGGACGGGCGCCGGTGCCACCCGGTCATCTATGCGCCCGGAAGCCCTGAGCGAGGAAGAGGAATTCGTCGTTCCTACTCTAAAGCCTGGATTCGTCATGCTGGGCGCGTCCTCAAGGTCCTCAAGGTCTTTAAGGTCTTTAAGCGAGATTCATTTCGAGCCATAGGTCCCGTTCCTTTCCTTGCAATCTTACACTGCTCAACTTTTCTTTAAGTGATTGGCATTGGATCGTGTCCTCGTCCTCAGCCGCGAATCACCAACATTAAATGTGGCGGGCCCTAGCTCGGCGCTAAGCTAGACCTCAAACAAGCGTGAGCCGAGCATTGGTTTCGAGGTCGACGGAGAGCGGCGCCGAGGGCACACGCGTAGCCGCACTGGTGGTTGGCGACGTTGTGTTCATCAGCTCTGCTCGCTTCCGGTTTCCTGGGTTGGGTC
>JBGTHI010000761.1:0-7133 GCA_041746295.1 Myxococcaceae bacterium | reverse complement strand
AAGGGTCCGGTCTGAAACTCCTGGCGGAGGTGGGCGGGGGCACCGTCGAAAGCGCGGGTCTTAATCTCCAAACCGTGCCGCGAGTCGTAGATCCGCACAGTTCCATCCGACGCGCCACATGCCAACTTCGAGCCGTCGGGTGAGAAGCTGGCTCTGCCGGTGCAGGTCTCAGGTGGAAGCTTCGCCAGGAGCTCGCCATCCCCAGTACCCCAGATCGAAACCGATCCATTCTCGGCGGTAACCGCCACCCGCGTTCCGTCCCTGGAGAAGCTGAGCCCGAAGACGCCTCCCTCGTGGTCCGGAAGGATGCTGCGCTCACTTCGGGCCGCGACATTGATCATCTTAGCGGTTCCATCGCCGTGGCCGGTCGCGATGAGCGATCCATCCGGAGAAAACTCCACGGCGCGGAGCCAATTGTGCGGCTCGCCCTGCAGCTCGAAGAGCGGCCCTCCGGTTTTCGAGTCGAGGAGCTTGAGCGACCCGCTTGCGTCGCCGGTGGCAAGAAAGCGGCCGTCGGGAGAGAAGGCAACGGAGTTGATGATCGGCCCGGCCGGACTGCTCCAGGTAGGGGCGGCTGCTCCGACCGGCCAGAGATGCACCGATCCCAGGTTGTCACCCGCGGCGATCTCGCCCCGGGAGCTCCATGACAGCGACCGCAGCGGTGCTCTCAGGCCATCGAGGCGGGCGAGCTGCTCACCGGAGGCCAGATCATGCACCAGAAGCTGAGAGCTCTTGGCAAGGTTGACGATCGAGGCGACCCGGGTGCGCTCGGGAGAGAACTCGTAGTCCCGCGCCCAGTCCGTGAAGCCTCCCGCAGGGGAGCGCAGGGAGAGCTGTCTCCCGCCGGTGGTGAGCAATGAGCCGGCGCTCGCGGATGGCTTCGCCCGCTCAACAGGCGCTGTGTGTGCAGCGGGCTCGCAGGCGGTCCGGGGTCCCAGCTCTTTCTCGAAGGCTTGGGTGAGTTTCTGCCGCATGGCCTCCGCTGCTTCCGGTGTCTCGGCGATGAAGGTCGCTCCAACCTTTCCCTGTGGGCGAAGGCGGCTGAGCGTGTGAAGGATCACTCCGGACTGCGTCTCCGGGTCGTAGTGGAGCCCGTGGCGAGCGGTGATGTCGGCGGCATCGGTGGGGTCGACCCCGGTGTACTTTCCATCCCCGAACTGGTCGATGCAGAGGTAGCTCCGCTCGTTCCCTTCGGGTGTGCGGAACAGTCCGTTCTCATCCACAGCGCCATTGGTCAGCATCCGCAGCATCTCGTAGGGGTGGGTGGTGGAGCTTTCGCGAAGGTTGACCTCAATGGCGTAGAGGTCGACCTCCTCTGCGTTGCCCTCCCCTCCTCGAGGAACCGCGATGCAGTCCACGGCGAAGCGCCCGGTGGCACCTTTCTCCGCCAAGAGCTTGCCCACTTTCTCACCGTAGCTCTGCAGCTGCGCGCGGTAGCGCGCGTCGGCCGGGAAGGCGGCGCCCAGGTAGAGCTGCGCATGGTCCCCTCCGAGAACCTGGTCGTGGGTGGAGAGGATCTCCACACGACCGCCGTCGTGGATCACCCCCTGCACGCTGGGAGAGCTCTTTTCTTGACCTTCGACGAACAGCTCAGCGATAGCGCCCTGTTCCTCGATCTGCGCCTCAAAGCGGGGCCATCCCATGTCTTCATCGACCTGGGTGATCGAGGGCAGTGCGCGATCGATGAGCGCGACTCTCTCGTCGTGCGATGTGGGGAGCGGTTGAGGAAGCTGGGAGAGGTCGACGATGCCGTTGCCGGCGCCGCCCGCGCCGTCGCTGAGCTTCGCCACCATCTTCTGAGTATCGGGCGCGAGATCCAGGAGCTCCGAAACGGCGACCGCGAGCTCGTGGCGGCTGTGGATCTGATGCTGAAGCCCGAGCGGCAAGGGGAGACCCGCCTCGGCGAAGAGCTGTCGGCTCCCCGCTTTGGTGCCCCAGAACTGCAGCTCAGGCGCGGTGCCTTGCAGCGATACACCCAGCGCGTCGGCCAACGCCCCTTCGCCGATGGTGTTCATGTAGCAGCGGAGCTGAGCCTCCGAATCGGAACCCGCAACCTCCTTGAGCGTTTCCAGCAGCTCCGGCCTTGCCAGCAGCTTTTCGGTCAGGGTTCGATCGGGGCTCGCGTCGTTGAGGAAGAACATCAGCCGATCCCTGGTCTGTGAACCGGGGATGCCCGCCACTCGCTGCATCAGATATTCGTACGTGGCGGGCGCGAACGGCTTGGAGAGGACCAGCGCCTGGCGGATGGGCGGAGCAACATCGACGGCGGCTCCGGGCCGGATCAGGGTCCAAAGTGACTCCTCTTCCAGGTGATGGCCGCCATCGAAGCAGGCCTCGATCGCCGGCGAGAAGCTCTGCGAGGGGACCAGCAGCTCCACCGGGGCGGCACCCCGCTCCAGCGGGGCCGGCGGCACCACCGGCCCCGGAGCCAGGTTAGAACGCTGGAAAGACGGCCGATTGGTAGGCACGACCGGTTCTCGAGGAGCGAGCGGAGAACGCGCGATGGGTGCCAGCGGGCCGGCCATGGTGCTTTGATTATCGGACCGGGGGAGCGCCTCGTTTCGGCATCAAGCGCCTCGCAGATACAGATAGGCGAAGCTCCCACCCCCACCAATGAGAGGCTGGTGTACGGGACGCTTATCGCTCACCGAACCGCCTGCGAGAGCTCATCCAGCAGGATCAGGAGACCCGAAACCAGCTTTCGGATTCGGGCAGAGAGAGTGATCAGTCCTATATCCAGCCCCATCGCTGCCGCTTGTCGGTTGCTCCACTGAAGCCGGTGCAGGTTTTCGCCGCGGTGGAGGAGCCACCACATCACGGACACCGTGGCCGCGGCGATCAGGAGCGCCTGAACGCCAGTCTTGAGAAGAAGCCGCGGCTCTCTTGATGCGTCCTTCAGGCGGGGGAGGATCCACTTGAACCGGAAGGGCCCCTCAACCGGATCTGTAGGATTGTCGAAGCGGAGGCCTCTGAACCTCCTCTTAGAAATGAGATAGGCGCTCCCATCAGCGCATCCGCCTCCACGTCGGAGAAGGCATCGAGATCGGTGTGAATCCGGGACAACGCCTGTTGAAACGGTTCTGCCACCCGGTAACGGGTTTCGGACCCCGTGCCTGGAGCGACAGAGCGGGTTGGGTGCTTCACCCGCACCTGGATGAGAGAAGCGCACAGGCCGTCGCGCAGATGGACGACGGATCCGGCACCGGGCTCACTGAACGGGCGGCTCACCCTTACACCCCGGCTTCGCCGGGGGGGTTGCCAGTCTTAGCGTACCAGCGCCAGTCGAGCGCTAGCCGTCTTCGAAAGAAGAACGCCCAGGGAAGTGAGGCTGCAGGCGGGGACTCGTAGGTCCTTGCTGCTCTCTGAGTTCGGCGACTTCGGCCTTAAGTTCGGACACTTCGGCCCTAAGGTCGGCCACATCGGTCGCGGCTTCGTTCGCCGTCTTCTTCAGTTTGTGGTCGTATCTTAGGTCGCTTATCAGACTCCTCGCTACGGTTTCACTGCGCGAAGGGGGCCGATTCAGGGGAAGACCGCGTGGATTATTGATGTCGAAGCCCATTGAGAAGCTCTCCAAACAGGGTTTAGAGAATTCTCGACTCCCGACTAATCTGAGTTGCTGCGGCTGCCTTCACAGAAATTGGAGGTAAATGATCAACTATTTAGCCAGGCAGAGAATGGTTCATGACCAAGAACCGCACACCGGATTGGTGCGCCGCCCTTGGTCTCGTTCCTCCGGAAGTCGATGCCCGCCTCACCCAACGAATCCGCCTTCCCGACCGCCGATGGCTCGATGCGGTCCCGGGATCTCGACCCGGATAAGACTCTGCATGGGGCGATAAACCGCGCCGCCCACCGTTTTGCATGGGGAGCCTCCGCTGCAACGTGAAGGGGCTCCCCTACTTGACCGGCAGCAAAATGAGGCTCAGAAACTCTTCGATGAGAAACTTCTCCTGCTGGGTGGTTGCGCTGCTCCTCGCCAGCTCTTGCGATAGGGGTCCTTCGGAATCTTCTGCCAATGCGGATGATGTCGGAGTGCGCAGTTGCGTCCCGGATGCGTCCTATCTTGCGTGCGGCTGCGGCTGCTGCACCGGCGCTTCGACGCAAGAGCGGTGCGTGGATCTCGACGCGGGGCAGACACTCCAACAGATTGTCGACGCGGACAAGAGCGCCGCAGGTAGCCCCAACTGTGCCATGGCGGGCTGCTCTATGCCCACGCTCTACCGCTGCTGCAACTAAGAGGGGCCCCACACCCCAGGTAGGGCGTGGGGCCCCCTTCGACACCGAGTCTACTTGGATACGGTGACCGTCGTAGCGATGGTCGAGGAGGCCCCGCCGCTATCGGTGCAGGTTATGGGGATGGTGTATACGCGTCCGCTTCCCCCGCCTGCCCTCTCCGCCCGGAGCCGAACGTGGTGAGCATCCACAACCTGCCAGTCGGGCGCCATGTCTCCGTCGCCTTGTCCGTTCACCGGTTCGTTGCTGGAGACGTTCAGCGAGCAGACCGTCCCTCCGCAGTTGTCCGTGACGTTGTACCCCACCGTCACGGCGACGAATTTATGGTCGGGCGGCCAGAGGGTCGTGGGGCTCGCCGACACCGCGCTGATCACGGGCGGGGGGTTGAACGTGCTGACGCTAAACGCGCTGAGGTTGTCGAGCGGTGTCGGATCGTCGGCGGTGGCGACCGACGCGGCGGCCGTGTTCTCGATGTTGATACCGCTCGGAAGCGCGCAGCTCGCTTTGGCGACCAGGGTCGCCGTCTCCTCGGTGCCGCCGCCGATGTGCTGCCAGGTCACAAAGCGGTTATTGGCCGATCCTCCACATGTTCCCCCGCCGCTCGCCAAACAGGAGACGAATGAGGTGCCCGTGGGAAGAGCATCGGTGAGGGTGACCTCACGCGCCCCTTCCGGACGGACATTCTTCACGCCAATGGTGTAGGTGATGTCCGAGCCGGTGGTCACCAGGGCGGGCAGCCCCACCTTCGTGACATTCAGGTCGGCCATCACCCTGGCGACGAAGGTCTCGTATTCGAGCTCAACCACCTGAGCGCTGTCGTGGGTGCCGTCCTCATACGCCCCCGTGGACTGGAGGTCGTACTTGATACCAGTCCAATCATTGTTGTCCGCCAATGGATTCACCTGGGCGTTGCCGACTGTGCGGAACTGCTGGTCGTCGCCGCTCGCAGAGGTGTTGCAGGTCCGGTTGGGCCCATCATTGATGTTGGCACCGGAGACCACGTCGTCTCCGGCTGCCGTGGTGTTGAGCGTTCCATTGGGGCCTGGACCGATACAAGCGCGATCGTTGTTGATGTCGTTGGTGACGCCGGTGTCTGTGGCGTCGCCATCGCAGTTCCAGTCGATCGCGAGAGAGCCGCTGCCTGCCACCTGGGTACCGTTGGGGCAGAAGTAGAACGTGTTGTTGGTGCCGGCGTTGATGCCCGCGGGCTCACCCAGGTTGGTTTCGTTCAGCGGCGCCAGGGTCCCGGAGGACAACAGGAGCCGCCCCACCATAGGCCCCATCCCATCGGGGTCGGTAGGCGGAATGCCCGCCGTCTGGAAGAAGTAGCTCATCAGGCTCAGGTAGTTGGGCTTGAAGTTTGTCCCATCGAAGCCGCCGTGGCCCAGGTTCAGGTTGTGGCCCATCTCGTGGATCAAGGTCCCGGCCTGCTGCTGGACGGTCCCGACGTCGCGGTCCGAGAGGCCATCGCCGTCGCGGTCCGTCGCCCCGCTGGCATTCCAGCCTCCGAGCGAGACCTGAAAATCGTTCCCGGGGAGCTCCGCGCAGCCCGAGCTGGTGGAGGTGGTGACTTGCTGGTGGGTCCAGAGATTGTAGTGATAGGCGAACCGCCGCGGGTTATCCGGCCCGAAGTTCGCCGGATCCGCCTTGATCGTGTCGAAGTTGCCGATCCCGCTGCCACCCGCAAAGCAGAGCCCAGGAATGTTCAGTGCGTTCTGGTGCGAAATGGAGTTGCCGACATTCAGGTGAAGGGCGATGCCGTTGACGCCGTCCGGGTTGGTGACCGGCGCATTGGCGAATGCCTGTACCGCGGCGTTGATCGCCGCCGTCTTGGGCCGGTGGCTGTGGGTGTCTCCCGACGCACAGTCGCTTCCGGAGACGGCGCAGTCCATGAAGTCAATCTCCACGAAGATGTCCTTGTGATTGGGGTTGGCGCCCAAGCCCGGCAGGTCCAGGTCGACCGCGCCGTCGCCGTTGGTGTCTGCGCCGAACTGCTCCCAGTCGTCCCAGAGCCCGTCGCCGTCCTTGTCGATGTTCACCCGGACGACGGAGATCAGGTCGTTGAAGTCGTGATCGCTCACGTTGTCTGGCTTGTCTTCCCACCCCATCTGAAAGATCTGACCCGGGAACTCGGTGGGACGGAGCGCCGTGGTGGTGACGTGGTCGATGCCGTCCGAGTTGCCGGCGGGATCGCTGGACCAGACGAAGTCGCAGGCCGGATCGGCGTTGGTCTGAGCGCACATGTTGAACTGGAGCACCGTTCCGGCGGCGAAGCCCTGGATGCCGGGGGTGGTCCCGTCGGAGTCGAGATCCACCCGACAGCCGTGCACCGCGATCTTCTCACTCATCAACTTCTGCCCGCTCAACCCCGTCGAGGGCTCTAGCTTGCAACCGCTGGAGGCGATCACCGCCCCCGCAGGGGAGACCAGGGAGATGGTGTTGTGAAAGAAGGCGTCCGACGACAAGAGCTCGACCGACACCCTCCCGGCGACAGGAATGGTCAGGTCCGAGGCGAGCGCATCCATTCCCGCACAGATCGCGACGACAAGAACTGCGCGCAGTACCGAACGACAGCGTGTCATGGTTCCCCCCCTTCAGTTGAACAGACGACGCTGTCCCTACACGGCAGCAACGGCTCCCGTCCTGGACGATCGACCGAGATTCGCTGCCGCGATCCCGGGTCGGCAGCAAACAGGCCAGCATTAGACAGTTTATATGGTCCACGGGACATCAGGCAGGACACCGGGTTCGCTCAGCCATCCCCGATTGGAGGCGCTGATGATTTCTGTTCCAGCGGCGTCTACGAGTGTCAATATCGCTGCTCGAATGAAGCCGACCTTACATCCCGCGATGCCTTCAGATGTTGGCGGCCTATGGGAAGTCTTTCAGCACGTGATCGC
>JBGTHI010000760.1:0-4794 GCA_041746295.1 Myxococcaceae bacterium | reverse complement strand
ACGTCATCTCCGCCTTCATCAAATCGATGCGAGGCTCGGATCCGGACGCGGCGCTCTACTGGATGGCTCGGATGCTGGAAGCGGGCGAAGACCCCCGTTTCGTGTTGCGGCGGATGGTGATCTTCGCCTCGGAGGATATCGGGAACGCGGAGCCCGCGGCTTTGAGCATGGCGATCAATGCGCTGCAGGCCTATGAGCTGGTGGGCATGCCGGAGGCGGTGCTGACACTGACCCAGGCGGTGACCTTCCTGGCCTGCGCTCCCAAATCGAACGCCGCGCTGACCGCCTACGCGGCGGCGCGTGAGGCGGTGACCGAGAAGGGTGCACTGCCGGTCCCCGCCCACTTGCGAAACGCGCCGACCAAGCTGATGAAGTCGCTGGGCTTCGGCGCGGGCTACCAGTACCCGCACGACTTCGAGGAGAACTATGTCGCGGCGGAGTACCTGCCGGACGCGCTGCGCGGGAGCCGTTTCTACCTGCCGTCGGGGAATGGACGGGAGCGGACGCTGAAGGAACTTCTGGAAACGCTGCGCCGTTAGAGCGATCCGCCGCGCCGCCGCCGCTCAAAGTGGGCACACCCCCTACCCGACGCCGGCCTCCTCGAAGCCCCCCTCTCCATTCCCGCCGCCCACCGCCTTGAGTCGGCTGCGCCCGCCGACTTCGTACTGCTTGAGGAGCCGGCGGAAGTTGGAACGGTCGACTCCGGCGGCGCGCGCCGCGGAGGAGACGTTGTTGTTGTTCCTCTCCAGAAGGGCCGAGAGGTAGCGGCGTTCGAAGGCGCGCATCGCCAGTCGCTTGGCCTGGGCGTACGGCAGGTGGGCCAGGCTGAAGACCTCCACCTCTCCGCCTCCCTTGGGCGCCTCGCGAAAGTTCGGCGGCAGATCGTCGACGTCGATCACCTCGTCCGTGGTGAGGACCACCGCCCGCTCGATCACGTTCTCCAGCTCACGGACGTTTCCCACCCACCGGCTACACGTCAGAGCCTCCATCGCGTGCGGGGTGATGCCGGTGACCTGCTTCCCCATCTTCTCGGCGTACATCTTGAGGAAGTGCTGGGCGATCAACGGCACGTCCTCGGGACGGTCGCGCAGCGGCGGCAGCTGCACCGCGATCACGTTCAAGCGGTAGAACAGGTCCTCGCGGAATTTGCCCTGCTCTTTGGCCCGGACCAGGTCCACGTTGGAGGCGGCGATCACCCGGACATCGACCTTGATCGAGTCGTTGGCCCCTACCCGCTTCACCTCACCCTCTTGTAGGACGCGCAGCAGCCGCACCTGGGTGGCAGGCGGGACGTCGCCGATCTCATCCAGGAAGATGGTGCCGCCATCGGCCGCCTCGAAGAGCCCCTTCTTGTTGTTGGTGGCGCCAGTGAAGGACCCCTTCACGTGGCCGAACAGCTCGCTCTCGAGCAGGGTGTCGGTCAGCGCGGAGCAATTGACCGCGACGAACGGCTTGTCCTTGCGCGGGCTGCGGTAGTGGATCGCGCGGGCCACCAGCTCCTTGCCGGTGCCGCTCTCGCCCTGAATCAGCACGGTCGCGGTGGAGTAGCTCACCGTCTCCACCATCTTGAAGATGGCGCGCATCTGATTGGACTGCCCGATCAGATCCTCGAACTGGCTCTTGGCGTTGAGCGCCTCCTCCAGCACCCGGGTCCTGTCCCGCAGCCCCTTGCGCTCGGCCGCCTTGGCGACCGTCATGCTCAGGTCATCGATATTCTCGAACGGTTTGGTCAGGTAGTCGTAGGCGCCCGACTTCACCGCTTCGACCGCGGTCTCGACCGTGGCGAAGGCGGTCATCATCACCACCTCAACGTCATCGCGGTGCTGCTTGATCGCGCGCAGCAGGTCCATGCCAGAGAGGTTCGGCATATTGATGTCCAGCACCGCGACGTCGATCGAGGGGTCCTTGGCCGCCGTCAACCCCTCCACAGCGTCGTCCACCGCTACCACCAGATAGCCCTCGCGTTGGAGGATTTCGCTGGCTGCACGGAGCACGATCTTGTCGTCGTCGACCACGAGTACCTTCGCGCGATGCTTATTCATGGATTCCCCTCGGTACGAGAAAGACTGGTGACCGACATCGGGAGGTGAACCGTGAACTCGGTCCCCTCCCCGAGCCGGGTTTCAACTTCGATGGTGCCGCCGTGGTCCTGGACGATGCGGTAGGAGATGGCCAATCCCAGCCCCGTCCCCTTACCCGGCGCCTTGGTGGTGAAGTGCGGCTCATAGATATGAGGCAGATGATCCGCCTCGATGCCGGAGCCGGTATCGGCCACGCGGAAGAAGCAGCGACCGCCCTGGGAGCCTGTCTCCACCCGGAGCTTGCCCGCGCCGGAGGGAAGAGCGTGCAAGCCGTTCTGCAAGAGATTCAGGACGACCTGCCCAAGCTGACCCGGGTCGCCGTGCACTTCCGGCAACCCCTTCGCCAACCGCATCGAGAGGTCCGCCTTGGGAGCGTTCTTGAGCTGCGCTTTGAACAGCAGCACCGAGTCCTCGACACACTTGGAGAGCTCGAACGGCCTGCGCTCGTCCACCCGGCTCTTGCGAGAGAACTGGAGAAGGCTCTGGACGATCCGCTTGCAGCGCAGCGCGCTCTCTTCAATTAGCGCCAAGGACTCCTGATCCGCCTCGCTGCGGCCGCCGTCGCGACGCATCAGCTGCGCGAAGGCCAGGATGCCGCCCAGTGGATTGTTGATCTCGTGCGCCACGCCGCCGGCAAGCTGGCCAACCGCGGCCATCTTCTCGTTCTCCGCCAAGCGCCGATTGAAGGCACGCTCGTCGGTGACGTCGCGGTAGGAGCAGACCGCCTGCCTCTCCTCGGTCATCGGATAGACGGTCAGCAAGTAGGTCTTCTCGCCATCTGCCAACTCCGCCCGCCCTTCCGTCCCGCTCTCCAACGATGCCTTGAGGGGGCAGCCCGGACAGGGGTTCTCGCGACCGAACAGGAACTGGTGGCAGAGCGGCTTCTTGCTCACCTCGTAGACCGGCTTCCCGCCCGCGCGGGCATAGGCGAGGTTGGCGCGGCGCACGCCATAGTCCTCCTGCACGATCGCCAGCGGATCGTGGATGCTGTCGAAGCTCATCTCCCACTCGCGCTTGGCGACCGAGAGCAGCCGGGTCCGCTGCAGCACCCGGTCCTCGAGGTCGGTGTTCAGCTTCCGCAGCTCCTCGTTCTGCCGGTGGGACAGCTCGTAGAGCTTGCGGTTCTCGTGCATGACCGAGAACTGGTCGAAGGCGGCGCGCACCGTGAGCGCGAGCTGCTGGTCGTTCCATGGCTTGGAGATGAAGCGGTAGATCTCCGAGCGGTTTACCGCCTCTTCGATCGCGTGCTGGTCCGCATGGCCGGTCAGGAGGATTCGCTGGGTCTCCGGAGCGATCTCCTTGATTCGCGCCAGGAGCTCCACTCCGTTCATCCCCGGCATCCGGAAATCGGAGATCACCACCTCGGGACGGAGCTGCTGAAATCTCTCCCAAGCCTCGGCAGAGTTGTTGGCGATATCGATCTGCCACTCAGGACGGCGCAGCACCCTTCGCAGCGCGGAGAGGATCTGACTCTCGTCGTCGACGATCAGGAGACGCATCTCACGCGCTGCCGTGGGGGTCACCGCCAAATCCATCAGAGCTCCAGATCGGCCTTCGTCCGGGTCCTTTGCAACCGCCCCGCCAGCGACGACTCGCGTTCGACGCCCATGAAACATAGAGGCTTCTTCGACCCGAGTCAGCTTCTCGGCCTGGGTGACGACAAACCCGTCACCATGCAACCGGTCATCCGAAACCCAGCTGGAAAAGGGCGAAAAGTCGGATTCGGTGCACCGATGTAAACAGCGTTTAGGGTGCGTGAAACATCCTACGTGTTCTCACCCCTTCACGCAGTGCGGGCGCCGGCTCGAAGCGGGGACCTTGGCGCTGTCGGTGGTGCTCCATTCGCTCCAGGATCCTAGCGGGCCCGGCGGCGTCGATGTACCGGAACGGTCCGCCCAGGTAGGCGGGAAAGCCTAGACCGAAGACCGCGCCGACGTCGCCGTCCCTCGGGCTCCTCAAGATTCCCTCGCCCAGGCAGCGCACCGCTTCGTTCACCATCTGAAGGAGGCACCGTTCCGCCATCTCCTGGCGGTCCAGCCTCCTGCGATCTTTTCCGTGGGGGAGCAGCGCGTAGACCGATTCGTCCACCTGTTTCTTCTTGCCCTGGTAGCTGTAAAAGCCCCGGCCGTTCTTCCGCCCCTTGCGATCGTCGGCGATTACCTTGGATAGCGCCTCCGGCGCCTTCATCCGGTCGCCGAAAGCCGCTTGCATCACATGTGAGACCTTGTCCCCAACATCGATCCCGACCTCGTCCAGGAGCGCCACCGGGCCAACCGGAAAGCCCAGCTGAACGAGCGAGCGATCGAGCTCGGCGATGTCCGCCCCTTCGGCCAACAGGAACGCCGCTTCATTCAAGTAGGGTGCCAGGATTCGGGTGGTGTAGAAACCCGGCCCGTCGTTGACCACGATCACCGTCTTGCCTTGGCGCTTGCCGACCTCGACGACGGTGGCCACCACCCAATCGGCGGTCTGTGGATGCCGGATGACCTCGAGCAGCGGCATCTTGTGGACCGGGCTGAAGTAATGCATCCCCACCACCGCCTCGGGACGGGCGGCCGCCTCCGCGATGCGCGAAACCGGGATTGAGGAGGTGTTGCTGGCGAAGACACATCCGGAGTCGCGTCCGGAGCCGCGTGAGGAACCGCCGGTCGAGCCGGTGGCCGCCTCCACGTCGCGCAGCACAGCCTGCTTGAGCGCCAGATCCTCGAACACC
>JBGTHI010000759.1:0-10313 GCA_041746295.1 Myxococcaceae bacterium | reverse complement strand
CGACGACTCCGCAGCCCGGTTCAAGCCTGGGACAAGTGGGCGGAGGACGACCGCTCCCGGGAATGCCGGGCGGGCTCCCTCGGCCGCCGGATGGAGGTGAGGCGCTGTTGCGCGAGGCGATCTCCCAGGCCTCCCGCGAGGTGATCGAGAAGATCGCCTGGGAGGTGGTTCCCCAGCTCGCAGAAACCATTATCCGAGAGCAGCTGGACCGGTTAATAAAGGAGCGGGGAGAGAAGACCTCCAATTGAACGGTCAGTATGGAGGATCCGGGGGGTACGGGGGGACGCAGTGGCGTAGCCGGGTGGTCCCCCCAGGATGATGATGACTCAACAACTGCCGAAGGCGTACGAGCCCTCCGAGGTTGAGGCGCGGTGGGACGCCTTCTGGCGCGACCGCGGCTACTTCCGGGCGGACGCCAGCTCCTCCAAGCCGCCCTTCAGCATTGTCCTGCCGCCGCCCAATGTGACCGGCTCGCTCCACCTGGGTCACGCTCTGACGGCCACTCTGCAGGACATCCTCACCCGCTGGAAGCGGATGTCCGGCTACAACTGCCTCTGGCTGCCGGGCATCGACCACGCGGGCATCGCCACCCAGATGGTGGTGGAGCGCGAGCTCAAGAAGAACGAGAACAAGAGCCGGCACGAGCTGGGACGGGCCGACTTTCTCAAGAGGGTCTGGGAGTGGAAGGAGAAGTCCGGCAAGCGGATCGGTGAGCAACACCGCTACCTGGGCGCCTCGCTCGACTGGAGCCGCGAGCGGTTCACCATGGACGCCGGCGCGTCGGTGGCGGTAAAGGAGGCCTTTCTCCGCCTCTTCGAGGACGGGCTGATCTATCGGGCCTACCGCCTGATCAACTGGTGTCCCCAAGATCACACCGCGCTGTCGGACCTTGAGGTAGACCACGATGAGCGACAGGGCTCGATCTGGCACATCGCCTACCCGGTGGTGGGCAGCGCCCCCGGTTCCGAACGATCTCTGGTCGTGGCTACCACCCGCCCCGAGACGATGCTGGGCGACACTGCGGTGGCGGTCCACCCCGACGATCCCCGCTATACCCGCTTGGTCGGTAAGAGCGTCCGACTGCCACTGACCGGCCGGGAGATCCCGATCGTCGCCGATCCCGAGCTGGTGAACATGGAATTCGGAACGGGTGTGGTCAAAGTCACGCCCGCGCACGACTTCAACGATCATGCGACCGGGCTGCGCCACAAGCTCCCCATGATCTCGATTTTTGACGAGAGCGCGCGGACCAACGCCGAGGCGGGTGCCTACGCCGGCCTGGATCGGTACGAAGCTCGAAAGCGCGTGCTCGAGGATCTGGGGGCCCAGGGCTTCTTGGTGAAGGAGGAGCCGCACGCCCTGAGCGTGGCAGTCTGCCAGCGCTGCGCCACAGTCGTTGAGCCCAGGCTCTCGATGCAGTGGTGGGTGAAGGCCCAGGTTCTCGCAGAGCCGGCGATCGCCGCGGTGGAGCAGGGCAAGACCCGATTTGTTCCGGAGTCCTGGACCGGCACCTACTTCCACTGGATGCGGAACCTCCAGGACTGGTGTGTGAGCCGCCAGCTCTGGTGGGGTCATCAGATCCCGGCCTATTACTGTCGCTCCTGCAGCCCGAAGCTTGCGAACGGCTCTGTCGACTTCTCCCAGGCGGAGGCGGTGGTCAGCCGCGAGATGCCCAGCGCCTGCGCGCGCTGCCACAAGGGCGACTTCGAGCAGGATCCCGACGTGCTGGATACCTGGTTCTCGTCTGGGCTCTGGCCCTTCTCCACGCTGGGATGGCCGGAGGAGACGCCGGAGCTCAAGACCTTCTATCCCACCTCGGTGATGGAGACCGGCCACGACATCCTCTTCTTCTGGGTGGCACGGATGATGATGCTCGGCCTGCGGATGATGGGGGACGTGCCCTTCCGCACCGTCTATCTGCACGCGATGGTGCGGGACGAGAAGGGCGAGAAGATGTCCAAGACCAAGGGGAACGTGATCGATCCCCTGGACCTGGTCCTGGGTGCGAAGGCGGAAGCGCTCGCCCCCTCGCTGCGGAACAAGTTTCCGCAGGGGATGCCTGCCTTCGGAGCAGATAGCCTCCGCTTCACCCTGGCCGCCCTGACCCAGCAGGGAAGGGACATCAAGCTCTCGCTCGATCGGGTCGGTGGCTACAAGGCGTTCCTGAACAAGCTCTGGAATGCGTCCCGGTTCGTCCTGATGAACCTGGGCGACTTCTCCCTGGGTCCCAAGCCGCTGGAGGGTCGCCAGCTGACCCTGGCCGACCGCTGGGTGCTCTCGCGGCTCAACAGGGCCACTCGCGAGGCCCAGTCGGCGCTGGAGGGATTCAAGTTCGCCGAGGCCGCCTCGACGCTCTACCAGTTCGTCTGGGGCGAGCTGTGCGACTGGTACATCGAGCTCTCCAAGGGGGCGCTGTACGGGGAGGACGGAGCGGCCAAGGAGACGACCCGCACCGTGCTGGTCTACACGCTGGACCGCGTGCTCCGGCTGCTCCACCCTTTCATCCCGTTCGTCACCGAGGAGATCTGGCAAAAGCTGCCGATCGAGCGCGACACCGAATCGCTGATGATGGCCAACTATCCAGGCGCGGCGCCGGAGCTGGACGATCCGGAGGCCGAAGCGGAGCTGGCGCCGGTGATCGCGGCCATCGAAGGGCTGCGGAACATCCGCGGGGAGAGCAACCTGCCGCCGCAGCTCAAGCTGGAGGCGGTCATCCAGACCGCGCAGCCGGAGCTGCGGGCCTCGCTGGAGAAGTGGACCCGCTATCTCCTGCCGCTGGCGGGGCTCTCCAAGGTGGAGATCGGTCCCCCCGGACCGAGCCCTGCTCAGAGCACCGCCTTCATCGGCCACGGGCTGGAGATCTACGTGCCGCTTTTGGGCGTGCTCGATCTGGCTGAAGAGCGCTCCCGGCTGGAGAAGGAGATCAAGAAAGCCGAGGGGGAGATTGGCGGGCTGGAGAAGCGGCTGGGCAACGAGAGCTTCGTGGCCCGCGCCCCGCCCGAAGTGGTTGAGAAGGACCGGGTCCGGTTGGAGGAGCTTCAGGCCAAACGGGGTCGCCTCGGTGCGACACTCGCCCGAATCCGGGCTGCCTGACCGTTGGGCGGGGGATTGGCGCCTCCCCCAGCAGGGGTTCATCCAGACGTTCCTGCATCCGGTGGTCAGCTAGAAGCTATAAGACGCAGCCTCGAATTCTTGAATCAACCAAAACAAAGAAAGGCAACTGCGATTGACCGCGGTTCCGGGCTGGAACCGCGACCGCTTCACTTGTCGCGCCAGCATCGATCCAGCAGCCTGAAACTGTTAACGGGCCCGTGGCATTGACTCGTCGCTGGGCCCGGGTCTAATCGCCGGCCATGGACCTATTGGACCGGTTGATCGATCTCGCCATCGATGAGGATTTGGGCCCCGCGGGTGACCTCACCACGCTGGCCTTGATTCCCGCCGATGCGAAAGGGCGGGGCGAGCTGTGGGCCAAGGAGCCAATGGTCCTCTCCGGCCTGGAGCCCTTCGCCCGGGCCTTCCTTAGGTTCGATCCCACGGTGCGGATCCGGTCCCTCAAGAGTGACGGCGAATCGGTCGGCACCAAAGTGAAGGTGGCCGAGTTGGAGGGGCCGATGCGCTCGCTGCTCACCGCCGAGCGGACCGCGCTCAACCTGATCCAGCGCACCTCCGGGATCGCCACGCTTTCCCGCGCCGCATCCGAGGCGGTGAAGGGGACCAAGCTGAAGATCCTCGACACCCGCAAGACCACTCCCGGAATGCGCGGCATCTCCAAGGCGGCGGTGCGGGATGGCGGCGCCACCAACCACCGCTTCGGCCTCTCAGACGGCGTGCTGATCAAGGACAACCACCTCGCCGCGGTGGGTGGCTCGGTGACTGAGGCGCTCGAGCGGGCGCGAGCCTCGGCCCCGCGCCTGGTGAGGATCGAGATCGAGGTGACGGATCTCGATCAGCTCAAAGAGGCGATCGAGGCCGGTGCCGACATCGTCCTGCTGGACAACATGGACGACGCCACGACCGAGAAGGCGGTGGCGTTGGCGGGGGGTAGGGTGGAGCTGGAGGCCTCGGGCAACATCACCCTGCAGCGGCTGCCGCGGCTCGCGGCACTGGGCGTGGACTTCGTCTCGATGGGAGCGCTCACCCACTCGGCGCGGTCGATGGACCTGTCGCTTGAGCTCTTTCCAGCGTCATAGGATGCCTTGATTGAAAGGCGGGATGGGGTGGACGCCGGGTCGAATGCTGACAGCATCTTCATGCCTTGCGGGCAGTCCCAGTCGGGAGCCATTGGTTTGCCGCGAGGAAAGCTACCGGGACGTTTTTCAGGAGCGAAACAGCTACTACGTTCTGGTGTTGTAGAAAAAGCTCATGCCTCCCTTGTCATCCTCGGAACTTACGGCGTGTCATCACACCGAGCAGAACGTAGTAGCTATTTTTTTTGATCGCCACGAACCCCCCGACCTTTCACTGCGCCGTCAGCTGCTCGGCCGAGGCGGCGACGAGTGCTTCCAAGCGAGATCCCGCGCGAAGTCTTTCGCACATCCCCGATTCACCGCACCGAGCCGCCTGAAGAGGTCTGGGGGCGAACCAAGGACTTAAGCCACGGCCTCGCCCGAGAGCATGAGGGCGTTGCCGACGATCCTTAATCGGCACCACCCCCTCACGCCGTTCCATTCAGGCCTCGGGCAGGCGCACCGTTACCGCGTCGGACATCTCAGCGCGCTTCGGCACCAGGCGCCGCCAAGATCTCGATTCGCGGCTTGCCCTCGCTGCTGGATGGACCGGCCATCTCCAGAATCGAGGCCATGGTCGGTGCCACCTCCACGGGATCCGCATACTGCGGATAGACCCCTCGCTTGACCCCCTTGCCGTAGAACACCAGCGGAACCTCGCTGTCATACCCATACGGCGTGCCGTGTGAGGTGCCGGTGGCCTCCTCGATGGTCACCATGAACGGCTTGGGGATGTAGACCACGTCGCCGCTTCGCCCCGGGAAGTAGCCCAGCTGGATGGTGCGTCCCAGTCCGGTCAGATCGGTGCGACCCATCAGATCCTCGCGGGTCAGAGCCAGCGCCACCCACGCCTGACGGTTGAACCAGTCGGCCACGGTGCGCCGGATGGCCGCCGGGTCCAGCCTGCGGTCGGAGATCATCTTATGGTTCAAAAAGACGTCCCGCACGTGGATCGCCGCCAGGAGATCCGAACCGAAATACTGCTTCATCTCGCGACCCAGGCTCTCGCGGATCACTGTCGAGCTCAGCCGTTTGGAGGGCAGTCCCATCGCAGCCCACTCCTCGGGGATCGGGCCCCCGCCATGGTCCGCCGAGAGGACCACCAGGAGGTTCTGCCTCCCACCTGCCGACTTCTCCGCCGCGGCTAGAAGCTCTCCCACGCTTTTGTCCAACCGGAGCAGCGTATCCTGCATCTCCCAGGAGTTGGGACCATAGGCGTGGTAGACGCTGTCGGTGTTGGAGAAGCCCACCCAGAGAATGTCCGGCTTGTCGTCCTTCCCCAGCCCCTCGCCCTCGATGGCCGCCTTGGCAGCCTGGACCAGGTAGTCGGCGGCGCCTGGCGAGTCGGCGAAGGCCGAGTACGACTGGGACCCGGGAGCGGTCAGCCCGCCGTTCAGCGCGTGCGGGAACACCCGCCCCATGCCGTTCACGTCGGTCTCGAAGGGGCGGTCATCCTCGCCGGTGAAGCGCTCGACGGGAGCGGAGAGGGTCCAGGGCTTGGAGAATGCGGCATCGGCGAGCTTCCGCTCGTTGAACTTGCGGACCCAGGCCGGCAGCTCCTTGGTGTAGGCGGTTCCGGTCACCAGCTTTCCCACCGTTTCATTGAACCAGTAGGCGGTGCCCAGCCGGCCCGCCATCGCCACCGAGGAGCGCCCCTTCCCGGAAAGGGCGATCGACCTGCCCTTGCCGTCGGTCGCCTGCCGGAGGCGATCTGAAAGCGTCTCGGCATGGAGGTTCACCGGCGAGACATCCTCGGCAGACAGCGGTGACTCGAGCGCCGGGTGGGCGGGATCCGCGAAGACCGGCTCGAACTTGCCGGTGACCCTATTGAAGAGCCGATTGCCGATCGCTCCATGCCGCCAGGGGTTGGCGCCGGTGGCGAGGGTCGCGTGGCCGGCCGCGGTGACCGTCTGCGCATAGCCGTAGCGGGCGATGGGATAGTAGGCGCCGCCGCTGAGCAGCTGCGCGAGCCCGTCCCTGAAGCGGTGCTTGTTTTTCAGCACCAGATCGCTGCCCAAGGCGTCGACGGCGATGAAGACGGTGAGCCTGGGAGGAGCGGCCAGAGACAGCGCCGAACCGAGGCAGACCAAGAGAGCGAGGAGACGGGACATGGCGCGCATCCTCTCCCATCTTCGCGGCAACGCAACTCACTTCTTATCGGGCCCGCCAACAGGGCTGTTGTCCCCAGACTTCGGTCACAAAGAGGGTGGGGACTTGGGGCGTGCTTCTGGGCTAGGAGCTTTCAAGCCATGTGCTCCCGCGCTTTCCATCGTTACAGCGTCGCGCTGCTCGGGTTCAACCTGGCGGTGATCCTCTGGGGCACCTTCGTTCGGGCCACCGGCTCGGGCGCGGGCTGCGGCGACCATTGGCCCCTGTGCAACGGCACCGCGCTTCCCCGCAGCCCCACGGTTGAGACCCTGATCGAGCTCACCCACCGGGCTACCAGCGGCCTTGCCCTACTGGGGGTTGCCGTCCTGGGAGTGTGGGCTTTTCGCTCCTTTCCGCGAGGCCACCTCGCCCGTCGGAGCGCGGCCTTCTCGGTCCTCTTCGTCCTCGCCGAGGCGGCGATCGGCGCGGGGCTGGTCCTCTTCAAGCTGGTGGCGCACAACCCATCGACGGCTCGGGCGGTGGCCATGTCGCTCCACCTGGCCAATACATTCATGTTGCTCGGTGCACTCACTCTCACCTGCTTCGCGGCGAAGGACGATCGCCCGGTTCGGTTGCGCGGCGGGGGGAGGGTCGCTCCACTGCTTCTGCTGGGGTTGGGAGCGGTGCTGGCCGTGGGCGTCAGCGGCGCCATAGCGGCGCTGGGCGACACGCTCTATCCCCCGAAGAGCCTGGCCGAAGGCTGGGCCCAAGACTTTGCACCGGCCTCTTCGGTGCTCACCCGGCTACGTATCGCCCACCCGTTCGTCGCCGCGGGAAGCACCCTCTATCTGGCCTTCGCCGCAGCGGCGGTCTGCGCGCTCAAGCCCGGCCGAGCGGTGCGGCGAAAGGCCTATCTAATGTTGACGCTGGTGGGGCTGCAGCTCCTCTGCGGGCTGCTCAACCTCGCGTTGCTCGCGCCGGTGGCGATGCAGCTGTTGCATCTGCTTCTGGCTGATGGTGTCTGGATTGCGCTCGCCCTCCTATGCGCTGAGAGCTGGAAAACCGAAGCCCTCCCCGCGCCCAGCTGACTCTCATGCCCGCCACCATCGAAGCCCACCTTCGCGTGATCTACGGCGACACCGATCAGATGGGTGTGGTCTACTACGCCAACTACTTCCGCTACTTCGAGCTGGCGCGCGGCCACTTCCTGCGCAGTCATGGTCTGAGTTACCGGGAGATCGAGAAGGAGGGGGCGCTGCTTCCGGTTACCGAGGCGCACTGCGACTACCGGGCCCCAGCGCGCTACGACGATCAGTTGGTGGTGGAGACCACTCTGAGCGAGCTGCGCCGGGCTTCGCTGCGGTTCTCGTATCGGATCTTGCGGGAGCCCGGCCGACAGCTCCTTTGCACCGGCCATACCGTCCACGCTTGCGTGGGGCGGGAGGGCCGTCCTTTCCGAATTCCTGAAATGCTGACCACGAGGCTCAAATGATGGATCGCAACTTGGCGTTGGAGGTGGTGCGGGTCACCGAGATGGCGGCGATCTCCGCGGCCCGCCTGATGGGGCGGGGCAACAAGGATGAGTCGGACCAGGCTGCGGTCGATGCGATGCGCCGCGCCTTCGACTCGCTCCACATCGCCGGCACGGTAGTCATCGGCGAGGGCGAGCGGGACGAGGCGCCGATGCTCTACATCGGCGAGAAGGTGGGTCGCGCAGCGCCCGACTCACCCGAAGTGGACATCGCGCTGGATCCGCTGGAGGGCACCAATCTCTGCGCCTACGGTCGTCCCGGAGCGATCGCGGTGGTGGCGATAGGTGGGAAGGGCGCCCTGCTGAATGCGCCCGACATCTACATGGAGAAGCTGGTGGTCGGCCCCAAGGCCCGTGGGGCGATCGATCTGAACCGGAGTCCCACCGAGAACCTCCACCGGATTGCCGAGAAGACCCAGCGGTACGTCGAGGATCTCACGGTGATGATCCTGGACCGGCCGCGCCATGAAGCGCTGATCGCGGAGATCCGAGCCGCGGGCGCCCGCATCCGGTTGATTGAGGATGGCGACGTGGCCGGCGCGATCGCCACCTGCTTCGAGGGAACGGGCGTCGACGTGCTGATCGGGACGGGAGGCGCTCCTGAGGGGGTGATCGCCGCCGCGGCGGTCCGCTCGGTGGGAGGTGAGCTGCACGGCAGGTTGGTCCCCCGCACCATGGAGGACGTGGAGCGGGCGGCCAAGATGGGCATCCGCGACATCCGCCGGGTCTACACCGCGGAGGAGCTGGCCCAGGGCGAGGTGATGTTCGCGGCCACCGGAGTGACCAGCGGCGACTTTTTGAAGGGGGTCCGCTTCTTCGGCGGGGGAGCCGAGACCCACTCGGTGGTGATGCGGTCTAAGTCGGGAACGGTCCGCTTTATTCAGGCCACCCACCGCTTCGACAAGAAACTGGTCCTCAACGCCTGAGGACAGCAGCACAGCAAGGAGAGAACGAGCATGCCTGGAGCGACGCGAACGGTGCAGGTCACGGCCCCTATCGAGCGGGTCTTCGCGGTGATCGCCGATTACGAGCGGTACCCCCAGTTTCTGCCGGAGGTGAAGGCGGTCCGCTTGAGCGACCGGAGGGGGGGCGAGGTGAACGTCCACTACCGGGTGCAACTGATCAGGAGCGTCCGCTACACCGTCCGGATGGTCGAGGAGCAGCCGAGCCGGATTTCCTGGACCTTCGTGGAGGGCGAGGTAATGAAGGACAACAAGGGCGAGTGGCGGCTGGAGCCGGACGGCGCCGGTGGCACTCGCATCACCTACACCGTGGAGGCGAGGTTTGGAGCGCTGGTCCCCCGGGCCATTACCGACAAGCTGATTGAGACCTCTCTCCCTTCGATGCTCGAGGCGTTCCGGCGCCGCGCCGAGTCAACGGCGACTTAGGGGGTCGCCCTAGACTTGCGCTGGCGGTTTCAACTCTTACGAAAGAAGGCGATTTCGGAGTCGGTTTTCGAGAGAATGAATTCAGGTGGGCAATTTAGGTCGGTCTCCACATTGCATAACCCGCTTAATAAAGTGGGGAGGGTAAAGAATGCTGGATGCCTTCATCATTGAGGAGATCAAACGGCGGGAGCGCTCGCGAGAAGAGCGCGGACAGCCGGTGGTGGAGCTCCCGCTGCCCCTTCCCGACGAACGCCGGAAGCGGCACACCGAGACCGACCTTGAGGATCCGCCTCAGCGGGGCGTCGTCGTGATCGATTTGGCGGTCTAGCCCGGTTGGCGCGGGCCCGCCACCACGGCATTGGAGTCACAGAACCTCAGTTGTCTTGGAGGCCGCCTCCGATTCGGCTCCAGGCGTCACGGATCTCCTCCGGGCGCCACAGTCCCTCTCCTTCGGATTTCGAGACGCCTTCGGTCTGCTCCATCCGGTAGAGGAACAGCTTGGGTCCATGCACGCCCAGCACCTGACCGGTAACTTTGTCAGCGTAGGGCGAGGCCAGGAAGAGTACCGCGGGGCTCACCCACTGCGGCCCCAGAGCCGCCTCATCGACGCCCTGGAAGAGCGGGTGGTCGGCGGTCATACGGGTGAGCGCGATCGGCGCGACCGCGTTCACCGCGATTCGCGCAGAGGCCAGCTCGAGCGAGAGGGTTCTGGTGAGGCTGTAGATGCCGCCCTTGGCGGCAGAGTAGTTGGCTTGGCCAAAGTTGCCGAGCAGCCCCGAAAGCGAGGTGGTGTTGATGATTCGCCCGCCTTCGTTTTGCGCTTTGAGCCTGAGCGCCGCCGCTTGCGAGCAGAAGGCGGTGCCATCCAGGTGCACGCGGACGACCGAGCTCCACTCCTCTTCGGTCATCTTGAGAAAGGTCCGATCGCGCAGGATTCCTGCGTTGTTGACCAAGATGTCCAGGCGACCGAAGCGCGAGAGGGCGGTGTCGACGATCGCCTCGGCCCCCTCCCGCACGCAGACGCTGTCGTAGTTGGCCACCGCCTCGCCGCCGGCCGCGTGGATCTCCGCGACCACC
>JBGTHI010000758.1:0-4112 GCA_041746295.1 Myxococcaceae bacterium | reverse complement strand
GGGGCGGCGCGCCGATCGAGTGATAGCCCCCGTCGACGTGAATCAGCTCGCCGGTGGTGGAGGGGAACCAATCGGACAGGAGCGCGCAGGTGGTCTTCGCCACCGAGAGATGCTCTCTCTTGGAATCCCAGCCCAGGGGCGCCTGGTTGCCCCAGCCTCGCTCCAGCGCCTTGAAGCCCGGGATCCCCTTGGCCGCGATAGTCGCCAGCGGTCCGGCCGCCACCGTGTTCACCCGGATCTTCTTCTTGCCAAGATCGCGCGCCAGATAGCGGGCGGTCGCCTCCAGTCCCGCCTTGCAGACGCCCATCCAGTCGTAAATCGGCCACGCGATCCGGTTGTCGAAGTCGAGCGCAACGATCCCGCCGCCCTCGGTCATCACCGGAGCCACCGCCACCGCCAGCTCCTTCAGGCTGAAAGTGGAGATGCGGAAGGCGGTCTGGACGCTCTCCCAGGGCGTGTTGAGGAAGTTGCCGCCCAGGGCATCCTCGGGGGCAAAGGCGATGGCATGGACCGCCCCGTGGATCACTCCGCACTTCTCCTTCAGGCTCCGGGTGAGCTGCCCGAAGTGGTCTGGATTGGTTACATCCAGCTCCAGCACGTCGTCCGGAGCCAGCGCGGGACTGAGCCGTCTGGCGCTCCGCTGCGTCAGCGACATCCCCCGGCCGAACCCGGTCAGCACGATCTCCGCGCCCTGCTCCTGAGCGAACTCGGCGATGGCGTAGGCGATCGACTGCGGCGTGAGCACACCGGTGATCAGCAGTTTCTTTCCTTTGAGCAGCACGTGTTTTCTCCCAGCCTGTAGGCCAACCTCCCGACCCCTCCGCGCGCTCCTTAGCACCCACATCCACTTCTGACAGCTCTCAGTTGCACTGTACGACCTTGACCCGGAGCCCTCCGCGAGGCATCCCCCTTTCTAGGACGGGAGCCATTAAGTAAGTAAACACTCCTCGACACCCGCTATGGCCCACTCCAAAGAATCCTTTGAGTCCTTTCTTTCTGGCGGCAACATCGACTTCATCGAGGGGTTGTACGCCCGCTTCCTCGAGGACCCCTCCTCGATCGACCCCAGCTGGCGCGAGCTGTTCGAGGGTCACGGCCGCTCTGGCAAGCCGATCTTCGTCCCCGCGCCGCCAGAGCCCAAGCTCACGCCGGGCGGCAAGCCCACCAATGGGGCCAACGGCAAGCAGAAGGAGGCTTTGACCGCATCCAAGGCTGGGCCGGTGCTCGCCGCCGTCAGCTCGCAGAGCATGGGGCTGCAAGCCAAGGTCGACCAGACGGTCTACGCCTTCCGGCTCCGGGGCCACCTGCTCGCCGAGCTGGATCCGCTCAAGCGGCCACGGCCGCCGGTCACCCACGTGGTGGATCTGGCGATGATCGATCCCAGCCACTTCACTACCGCCGAGCTGGATCAGCTGGTCGACTCGGGCGAGGTGTTCGAAGAGAAGAACGTCCGGCTACGGGACATGCTCGGCCGACTCCGGCGGACCTACTGCCACCACATCGGCGTCGAGTACATGCACCTGCTCGACAGCGATCGCCGGCGGTGGCTGCGCCGCCGGATGGAGCAGTCGGAGAATCGGGACAATCTGAGCGTGGAGGAGCAGCGCCACATTCTGGAGAAGCTGACCTACGCAGAGGGGTTCGAGGAGTTTCTCCATAGGAAGTACGTCGGCGCCAAGCGGTTCAGCTTGGAGGGCGGCGAGAGTCTGATCCCGATGATCGACACCTTCCTGGAGGAGGGCGGCCAAACCGGGATCAGCGAGGTGGTGATCGGGATGGCCCACCGCGGCCGCCTGAATGTTCTGAGCAACATCCTCGGGAAGGGGACCGACCAGATCTTCAGCGAATTTGAGGGGCCGGCCGATCCGGGTAACTACCTGAACCGCGGCGACGTGAAGTACCACCTGGGCTTCTCCTCCGACCACATCACCAAGGGGGGCCAGAAGATCCATCTGAGCCTCGCCTTCAACCCCAGCCATCTGGAGGTGGTGGACCCGGTGGTGGTCGGCCGGACCCGCGCCAAGCAGGACCGGATCTCCGACGATCAACGGACCCGGGGCTGCGCGGTGTTGATCCACGGCGACACCGCCTTCTCCGGACAGGGGTTGGTGCCGGAGACGCTGAATTTGTCGGAGATCCCCGGCTATCATGTGGGCGGCACGGTCCACATCGTGATCAACAACCAGGTGGGCTTCACCACCGAGCCGCAGCAGTCGCGCAGTGGCATCTACGCGACCAACATGGCCCAGGTGCTGAACATCCCCATCTTCCACGTGAACGGGGACGACCCCGAGGCCTGCGTCCACGCGATGAGGCTCGCCACCGACTTCCGGCAGAAGTTCCACACCGATGTGGTGATCGACCTGATCTGCTACCGGAAGTACGGCCACAACGAAGGGGACGAGCCGGCCTTCACCCAGCCCGAGATGTACGAGCTGATCCGGAAGCACCCCGGCGTGCGGCGGCTCTACGCCGAGCAGTTGGTGGCACAGAAGCGGATCGCCCCGGATGAGGCCGATGCGTTGGCGAAACGCTGTGCGCACGACCTTCAGGAGGCGCACGACCGTGTCCGCCAGTCGAGCCGCTTCCAGGCCCCCAGCTTCCTGCAGGGGCTCTGGTCACACTACACCGGCGGGGCCGACCGCGACGTCTCCCGGGTAGTCACCGGGGTGCCGGTGGAGAAGCTGAAAGCGCTCCTCGGTCACCTGGGAACCGTGCCCGAGGGCTTCGTGCTTCACCCGAAGGTGGAAGCCTTCGTGAAAAACCGGCTGACCATCGCCGCTGGAGAGAAGCCTCTCGACTGGGCAGCGGGCGAAGCCCTCGCGTTTGCCAGCGTGCTCACCGAGGGCTACTCGGTGCGGCTGACCGGGCAGGACAGCGAGCGCGGCACCTTTACCCACCGGCACGCTATCCTGCACGACATTCGAAACGGTCAGGCCTTCAACCCCTTTGTTAGCCTTTCACCTGACCAGGGCGACTGCCTGATCCTCAATAGCCCCCTCTCGGAGATGGCGTGTCTGGGCTTCGAGTACGGCTACAGCCTGGACTATCCGGATGGGCTGGTGCTCTGGGAGGCCCAGTTCGGCGACTTCGCCAACAACGCCCAGGTGATCATCGACCAATTCATCGCCGCCGGTGAGCACAAATGGCGGCGGCTGTCAGGTCTGGTGATGCTGCTGCCCCATGGCTACGAGGGGCAGGGGCCGGAGCACTCCTCGGCGCGGCTGGAGCGGTTCCTAAGCCTCTGCGCCCAGGATAACCTTCAGGTTTGCTACCCCACCAGCGCGGCCCAGTTCTTCCACATGCTGCGGCGACAGGTGGTGCGATCGTGGCGCAAGCCGCTGGTGGCGATGACCCCCAAGAGCAAGCTGCGTCATCCAGACTACTATTCCTCGTTGGAGGAGATTGGCGAGGGGACCTGCTTCCAACGGCTCATCGCCGACGGTCCCGAGGTGGACAGAGTCAAGGTAAAAAGGCTGCTGCTCTGCTCCGGCAAGGTGTATTACGACTTGAACCAGGCGCGGCAGGCTCAGACCGGAAAGAAGGACGAACCGGTAGGTATCGCGCGACTGGAGCAGCTCTACCCCTTCCCCACCGAGGAGCTGGTGGAGCTGATATCCGGAATGAAGAATCTCAAAGAGATCTTCTGGGTTCAGGAAGAGCCCAAGAACATGGGTGCCTGGAACTTCGTTTTTCCGCGCCTGCACGAGATCGCGGCGCGACGCGGACCACAGCTTCCGACCCTGGGCTTTATTGGCCGGGCAGAGAGCGGAAGCCCGGCGACCGGCTACGCCGAAGCGCACAAGATGGAACAACAGCTGATCGTTGGAGAGGCTTTGAACCGAGGGAACAAGAATGGCCGTTGAGCTCACCGTGCCGCAGTTGGGCGAGTCGATCACCGAAGCGATTGTCGGGAAGTGGCACAAGAAGGTCGGCGACGCGGTCGCCGCGGACGAGGCGGTGGTGGTGCTGGAGACCGACAAGGTCACCGTAGACGTTCCGGCACCGCAGGGGGGCGCCCTGTCGGTGATCGCCCGCAAGGAGGGCGACAAGGTGAAGGTGGGCGAGGTGCTCGGCACCATCGCCGAAGGAGGAACCGGCGCCTCCGCGCC
>JBGTHI010000757.1:0-4040 GCA_041746295.1 Myxococcaceae bacterium | reverse complement strand
ATCCGGTAGGTGCACTGTCCCTCCTCCGGTCGCAGCCGCGGCTGGTGGGGCTGGCTTGGGTCACTTTCCTGGCACAGCTGGCGCACGTGGCGCTCCCCAGCATGTTCGTTCTCTACGCCGGCTACCGCTATGGCTGGGGCGAGCGCGCGGTCGGGCTGACCCTGGCAGGAGTCGGGCTCTGCTCGATGGCGGTCCAGGGAGGGCTGGTGCGGCCGGTCGTGGCGCGCTTCGGCGAACGTCGGGCACTGCTGACGGGGCTGGTCTCCGGGGCGTTGGGCTTCGCGATCTACGGTCTGGCGCCCACCGGCCCGTGGTTCTGGGTGGGGGTTCCGGTGATGGCGCTGTGGGGCTTTGCCACACCGGCAGCGCAGGGGCTGATGACGCGGCTGGTGGGACCGGGCGAGCAGGGACGGCTGCAGGGAGCGACCGGCTGCACGATGGGGATCGCGGCCCTGGTAGGCCCCTCCATCTTCACCCGGACCTTCTCGCACTTCATCGGTCCCTGGGCCGGCTGGCATCTACCGGGTGCGCCGTTCCTGCTGGCAGCGCTGCTGCTCGCGCTGGCCTCGGTGCTGGCGAGCGGTGTGACACGGCCCGAGCTCTGAAGAGGCGTCGATCATTCGCGCTTGACGTGGCGGGTGGGTGAGGCTGACCCCGATCGGAGATATCGGCCTCCTCTATATGCCGAAGCTGGAGCTATTGAGAGAGGGGGGGAAGAGGAAGTGAGCGGGATCTCGACAGCGCAAACCCTGACCCCCGGCCGGGCAGGACAACAGAAGGGTCGCGTGGTGCAAGCAGTTTGAGGTGATGGCGCTCAGCAGGACGACGCACGTCACCTTGTCGATGCCTCTCACGAGGAACTGGGTGATGGAGTGGTGAGTCTTCTGGTGGGCATTGGTCAACTCGCAGAGCCCGGCACGAGCACGGTATTTCTCCTTGGCCTCGGGCGTTTCCAGGTGGAAGCCGAGCGCGTTGTGGGCGAGAAAATCTCGCTGGAGACTCGCTTCTACATCAGCACCCTCGCCGGCGATGACCCCCACAAAGCACTCGCGGCCAGCAGGGCACACTGGGGAATCGAGAATCGGCTTCACTGGTGCCTGGATGTCACTTTCGGAGAGGACCGAGCCAATGTCCGCCTGCGCAACTTGGCCGAGAACTTCTCCGTCATCCGCCGCCTCGCCATGAACGCCGTCCGCAAAATGCCCACCTTCAACGGGAACCTGGCGCAGACTGGCCGCTGCGCCGCCTTCAACCCTGCTATCCGAGACACCCTTGCAATATCGATCACTTGAATTGCGGAGGCCCTGGCCGCCTATCTCCTTCGCTGCTACTGCAATTTGATCGTCCCACTGTCCTTCATCGCGATTGATCGACAGATTTTGAGTCGTTTAGCATCCGGATCCCGACATCTATCCGACTCAGAATGACTTCAGATTCTCCGAGCAACGCAATCCCGTCGCCCGACCCAGGGCGAACGCATCTCAATGTTCAGGCCGAAGGTCATGGTCAGCGGAGGAAGAGTTGCGTTTCCCCCTGATCACCCGAGCAGGATTGGCTTCGCCGCCCCGGGGTAAGCCCATTCGACTGCCCGGGAGCGCGGCGCACGCGGCCGCGGCCGCCGCCACTTCCTCAACCCGTCGAACACGGGCATCGCCGTCACCTTGCTCCTCTTCCCCCTCGTCAGCATCACCCCCCTTACCAGTTCACCGAGCACGTCACCGGGGCGTGGGATTGGATTATCCCGGCCATCATTGTCTGCACGGGCTCGTTCCTGAACACGAAGCTCACGCGCAAGGTCCCGCTGATCGCCGCCTGGCTGGCGAGTTTCGCGGCGCAAGCTTTGCTCCGCAGCCTCATCTTCAACACGCCGCTCGATGCACCGTTCATGCCTACGACCGGCTTGGCCTTTCTCGGGTGAGCAATTCGGTCCGGATCCGGGAGGGCGACCTTCGGAAGTTCTTCACCCGGCGGCGTTCGGTTCGCCGCGCTGGGTGGCGTTGACTGGTGTTAAGCGTCAGGCTACAGTCGAGCTTTGAAATTACGAGGCTTCAAGCATAAAGGGCTCAAGAAGCTCTATGTGGAGGGCAGCGCGAAGGGCGTTCCAGCCGCGACGGTGGACAAGCTTCGGAAGATGTTTACCTACCTCGACAACATGGACGACCCGGAGGACTTGCGAGCGCTCACGTCGTGGAAGGCTCACGTGCTGACTGGTAACCGCAAAGGCGTCTGGAGCTTGAGTGTCACGGCCAACTGGCGGCTAACGTTCCATATCGACGTGGCAGAAAATGAAGTCTGCGATTTGGATCTAGAGGATTACCATTAGGAAGGAACGTCTCCCATGCCCATGCAGAACCCCCCACATCCTGGTGACTTCATCCGAACGGAAATCATCGATCCCGCGGGACTGACGGTAACGGCCGCTGCTCGAGTTCTTGGCGTTTCCCGTCCTGCCTTGTCCAGTTTGCTCAATGAGAAGGCGGACCTTTCGGGCGATATGGCGCTGCGGATCGAGAAAGCCTTTGGCGTGAAGATGGACATTCTCATGCGGATGCAGAACGCCTACGACATCGCGAAAGCACGCAAGCGCGAACGGTTTATCCATGTTCGGCGTTTTCGCTCGGCCGCCTAGGATCTTGTTGGCCGAGCGACGGCCTGAAGGATCTGCTCATGGCGAGCAAACCTGTCGCGGAACGGTTTGAGAAAATCATCCAATCGTTTCTTGATGCCGGCGATGTCCTCCGCCGTCAGCTCTCTCTGGTCGGCCACCCGGACTCCTCTTGGGTGGCCGACCAGATCAGTGCGCCGATCGCGCTGCTGATCGGTTTTCTGATCACATCTATGAGCGAAGCTGATCCGCTCCGTCGTCCAACGCAACCGATCGCAATTGCTGCGGCTAGCAACGAATTTTCACCTATGGTCCGGGTACTTCCGTGATCTCGCACAGTCTGTCTAGCCGGCGTGAATCGCGACGAGCAGTGCGCCCAGTGAGGAACCCCGTAACAGGGAGGGCTCCTCGGGGAGAGTGAGAAGGATCCGGGCGGCCGCTTGGGCTAGGAGGATCGCCTCCGGCGATAGTCCCCGGTCCGGGAGCAGATGGGGGAGCGCGGCTGAAGCGCCTCCTTCGAGGATGGACGCAGCGGCCCGATCGCCGCTCGCTTCGACCGCTTGGCGAAGCCGTGCTTCCGCCTCTTTCAGATTGAGAAGCCGCGGCAGCTCGGGAACGTTGAAGAAGAGCTTGTTCAACGCGGGCTGGCCTTCACTGAGCTGCGCGAGCCAGACCTCCGCGCCGTCCGCCGACTCCACCTCGATGCCCCAGCGTCCGGGCCCTTTGTCGTTGTTGAAGTGCGCGGCCCATAGGCGGCGGACCGTCGGATAGGCGAGGGAAGCCCGCCATTCCTGGATGCCGTCGGCGGTCGCCCCGTCCACCGCGCCCCATCGGCAAGAACACGGCGCCCCGCGAAGCTGGGCATTGCCGTGTGCCACCAACGCCACTACCAGACGAAGCTCGGAGATCATGGTGTGACACCGTAGCTCCGGAAGCGGCGCGGGCCCAAGGCGTTGTTGCTGTAAGGCGGGTGGTCCCGTATGCGACGGGGATGACCGAACCGACCTGGACGCCGGCCGAGGGCGACAACGGCTTGGGCTATCGCGCGCTGGGAGCTGAGAAGCCAACAAAGCTGGTGGTGCTCTGTCACGGCTACGGAGCGCCGGCGACCGATCTGGTGGGGCTGGCGCCCGAGCTGCAGCGTGCCAGCGCCGAGATCACCCGATCGATCCGCTTCGTCTTTCCCGAGGCTCCGCTTTCGCTGGGAGAGACCGGCTGGGGCCAGGCCCGCGCCTGGTGGGAGATCGATGTCGACCGCTTCGCGCGGGTGGCGCAGGGGGGTGGGGCGGCGGCGCTCAAGGCGCTGCGTCAGGAGCGCACTTTGACGATGCTCCGGGCGGCGGAGCGACTCCGGGCGCTGGTGGAGAGGCTCGCTTCCGAGGCAAGCCTGCCGCTTTCACAGGTGATCCTGGGCGGCTTCTCGCAGGGGGCGATG
>JBGTHI010000756.1:0-1940 GCA_041746295.1 Myxococcaceae bacterium | reverse complement strand
CCCGCCAGCGGGGGCGCAGAGGTGAGAACCAGGTCCAGCCCACCGGGACCCAACGCGCCGACCGGCCCCGCGTACCACCCCCGGGACAACCGCTCCTCTTCAGCGATAAATTGCTTGGCCGCGTCGCGCGGGAAACCACCCACCGCGGGCGAGGGATGCAGGCGAAGGACCAGCTCCTCCGCGGTGACGTCGGGCCGGAGCTGGGCGCGCAACGGGGTATGGAGATGCAGGATGTTCGCCAGCGTGCGGATGCCCGGAGGACCGATCGGCTCTATCCGTTCCGCCAGGCCCTCTAGCGCCGAGATCAGGAACTGCGCCACCACGTCATGCTCTGCCCGCTCCTTTGCGTCGAAGTCGGGCGCGCCCGGGGGTCGCGAGCCGGCCAGCACGTCGGTCTCCAGCCGCTGGCCCCTCACCCGGCATAGGGTCTCCGGCGTCGAGCCACAGAAGACGGAACCGTCGTCGCCGCGAAAAAGAAACAAGCGACAGCTCGGGTAACGCTCCGCGAGCCGGCCCAGCACTCCCGCCAGCGGGGGCGCAGAGGTGAGAACCAGGTCCAGCGGGCGAGCCAGCACCACCTTTTCCAGCGCCCCTCTGTCGATCTCCGAGGCCGCGCGCGCCACCGCCGCCAGGTAGGCGCGGCGATCCTCCTGCCGTTCGACCAGACGGAGCGGAACGGGGGGGAGCTGCGATGGGCAGGCCTCCGGAACGGCGCTGACCGGCTCTCCATCGACTTCGAAGCGGCTGCAGAAGGTCTCGCCGTCACGTTGCCAGACCAGAGCCTCGGGGAGGATCCAGCGCGCCGCCGCGAAACCGGCCCACTCACCGCGAGACTCGAAGCGCGCAGGATCGAAAGCCATCCCACCCAACCAGGGGCCAGGGATGCCGGACGGCAGATTGCGAATGGGATGCCGGGTTTGCGCGAACATCGAGACGAGCGCCCCGGGCCGCTCGGTCGGGCGCGCTTCCAGAAGTCGTCTCCTGCCGATCGCCACGGCCCACTCCCCCGCCTCCGGCAGCGCCCAAACCGCTTCCCAGGGAGCCGCGACGTCCAGCGGATGGCCGTGGGTCCAGGGCGTGGTCAAGGCCAAGATGGAGTCGGAATCGATCGAGTTCGAATGGGCCACGGCCCTGTTCGCATAGTTCTAGACCTCTTGAACTGCAAGCCGACCTTCGCGCGCGACGCGCACGCCGCTCCCGATGGCTGCGCGAAGGCGGCGGCGGAAATGCCCTCGTCAAATAGTGCGCGGTGAGATTTTGAGAGGGAGCTTCCCCCCCTTGCCTCATGCGTGGGCGGAGCGTAATGAGTCTTCCTTGGGCACTCGGCTCGGAGCTCGCTCGAGCCCGCGCCTCTTTGACAGTGAAAGGGTTCCATCGCGATGAGCTCGAGCTCAGTAGCTCGGTATCGATCTGGCGTTCCTCCTCTCCGCCGCGACTCTTCGGGCGATCTCGACCATGACGGCTACGGCCACATCTTTCCCGCCCACAGCGCCTTCGTTCAGAGCTCCGCGACCGACCACGAGTTCACCTATAAGCCGATCGTGGACGCGCTGCAGCCGATGCAGGGTAAGCGCGTGCTCGACTTTGGTTCCGGCCCCGGCTTCCTCTCGCAGAAAATGGCGGCCTCCGGCGCTGAGGTGATGGCCGTCGATCCCTCGTTCGAATCGGTCGCGGCGGCGCAGCGCAAGTACAGCCCGGCGCAGTACCCGAGCCTCAGCTTCAAGGTGATCCCCGAGGGCGACCTATCGGTACTGCGAGGCCGCGGCTTCGACGCGGCGGTCTGTTCCTACGTACTCTGCTCGGAGGCGGAGCAGAGCGCGATCGTCGGCATCCTGAGCGGAATCCGCGAGGCGCTTCGGCCGGACGGCAAGCTGGTGGTGGTCAACGCCAACTGGGACAAGAGCAACGGGGCCGACTTCGTCTCCTGGGAGATGCCTCAC
>JBGTHI010000755.1:0-4214 GCA_041746295.1 Myxococcaceae bacterium | reverse complement strand
CCTCGACATTTTCAACGGCCTCCTGCTCGCCCCACACCTCGACGCCCGCCTTCGATCGTGGGTTTATCACTGTCGCCGATGATGGAGCGGTGATCGTTTCGGCCGCGCTCGACGCCACAGCGCGCGAGATGCTCGTTCTCGACGAGCCCTTGTGCCTACGAGTGCTCCAGGAAGGACACCGCGCGTACATGCCGTGGCATCGCGAGCGGGTATTCAAGGACGGAGCGAGTCATGGCTGAGCGGAAGTCCTCATCGATGCCCAGCCTGCTTCAGAAGGCTAAACGGTTACCTGCTGCGTGCAGAGCGCCCACAGGCAGAGCCAGAGAGACCAACCGAGACCGTTCCGGTGAGGGAGGCTGCCGCGATGCTCCGCTGTTCATCGACCCAGGTCTTCCGCCTTCTGCGCTCCGGGAAGCTACGCCATGGACCGAATCTGGGACGGGAAACCATGGTGACGCTGGAATCGGTTCGCGAGCTGGCCAGACCGAGACCGACGGTTAAGGAATCTCGTCGGCATCAGAAGGTTTCGCGGACGGCCACCCGCTTCGAGCCGATCGACCTGAAGGACGTGCTCGATCAGTGAACCCCTCGGCGGACCGGAGCGACGACGCTACCCAGAAACGACCGTGAGGCGCCGCCCCTTCGCGGTTCTTTCGCGGGGACTTTTAGGACGGGCGTCCTCAGCCTGAGGATCATCGGGATGCTCAAGGTTGATCGGCAACACGGTCATCGGAGGAACGGCCGAAGAGTAGTGGTCCCGAAGCATCGCCGTGGACTTGTGACCCATCCGCACGGCCATTTCATGCCGAGGCACCACTCCCTTTCCGCTGACCGTTACGGTCTCACCTACTTGCTCTCCCCACGTGCCATGGCAGTGCCGCAACCGGGAAGCATGAAACGGTGTCTTGCGACCCGCCGCAAGGCAGGCGCGCCGAATCCAGTACCGCATGCCAGATTCGCTGGAGGGTACCGCGCCAGCTCGCATCAGCCGGCGTACAGCGCCATGTCCTGAGCATCCTTCTCGCTCCGCCCCTTCTCCTTGAGCCACCGTACATAGGCGCGAATCGTCTACTTGGTCATTGCCACCGCATCTTGCACGGGACGGGACTTGAACCCGTACGCCCTTGTGGGGCCGCGGATTTTAAGTCCGCTGCGTATACCGATTCCGCCACCCGTGCCCAAGCCGACAAAAGACATATCCCGCAACCGCCTCCGGGCGGCGAAGATCCGCGCCGGTGGGTTTGTCAATGTGCACGGAGGCACCGAAACCCGGGGCCGCCCCCTCTTGATCAAACCTGATCCACCTTTCTCGGGTTCCTGTTCCCTCGCCAACACTCTATTCTAAAGGGCGATCGTCGCTCCCATGCAAGACATCCCCGACCCCGGAGTGATCTTGCTCCACGATCTGCACGAGACAACCCGGCACGCAGAGCTCCTCCCGCCTCCCCCCACGTCCTTCGATCCTGCGCTTCGCGCGGGACTGCGCGGAGGAGGCGCTGGCCTCCATGGTGCGCGAGCGCTACCACCAATCGATGCTCGATTCCCACTGGAGCTGAGAGACCGACCTCTCCCGCTCGGGGCTGTTATATAGCGGCCCCTATGCTTGAAACGGTTTCGAAGGGATTCCGAGCCGCGAAGAACCGGCTCGCGGGGTTGAAGGAGATCACGCCCGAGCTGGTCGATGAGTCGCTGCGGGACATCCGCGTCTCACTCCTGGAGGCCGACGTCTCCTTCGACGTGGTGAAGAGCTTCGTCTCCCGCGTCCGGGAGCAGGCGATCGGCGAGTTAGTCCAGACCACCGTCACCGACAAGGGCGGAAAGAAGATCAAGGTCACCCCGGGCGACCACTTCGTCCGGATCTGCCACGACGCGCTCGAGGCCCTGATGGGGCCGGTAGACACCTCGCTCAACCTCAAGCCCAAGGACAAGCTCTCCACCATCATGATGGTGGGGCTCCAGGGCGCCGGAAAGACCACCACCACCGGCAAGCTGGCCAACCGCCTTTTGAAAGAGGGGCGCCGTCCCCTGCTGGTGGCCGCCGACGTCTACCGTCCGGCGGCCGTCGATCAGCTGAAGATCCTGGGCACCCGGCTCGGAGTACCGGTCTACCACGAGCCCAACGTCCCTCCACCCGAGCTGGCGGTGCGGGGGGCGGAGCGGGCGCGCCAGGAGAAGTGCGATGTCCTGCTGGTAGACACCGCCGGCCGTCTGGCGATCGATGAAACGCTGATGACCGAGCTGGAGGCGATCAAAGACCGGATTCAGCCGGACAACATCCTGCTGGTCTGTGACGCGATGATCGGCCAGGACGCTGTCCGCACGGCGGCCGAGTTCGACCGCCGTCTGGGGCTCTCCGGCTTCATCCTGACCAAGTTGGATGGCGATGCCCGCGGTGGCGCTGCGCTGTCGATCAAGGAGGTGACCGGCAAGCCGATCAAGTTCCTCGGTTTAGGAGAAGGACTGGACAAGCTGGAGGAGTTCAGGCCGGAGGGCCTGGCCAGCCGGATCCTGGGCTTCGGCGACATCGTCGGCCTGATGAAGGACTTCGAAGGGGTCGTCGACGAGCGGAAGGCGGAAGAGGACGCCAAGAAGCTGCTCTCGGGCCGCTTCTCGATGCGCGACTTCGTGGAGCAGATCCGGACCGTCCGCAAGATGGGGCCGCTCAAGGATCTGCTGGAGAAGTTCCCACTCTTCGGCGAGCTCTCCGAGCAGCTCAACCCGGACGAGAAGGAGCTCTCCAAGATCGAGGCGATTTTCGACTCGATGACCGAGAAGGAGCGGCTCGATCCGGGTCTGATTGCCGACTCGCGCATCGCACGGATCGCCAAGGGATCCGGCCGCAGCAAGCAGGACGTCAAGGAGCTGCTGCAGAAGTTCGGAATGATGCGCCAGGTGATGGGCACCTTGGGCCAGAACCCGGGGCTGTTGGGCCGCATCCCCGGCTTCAAGCAGATGGCGCAGTTCCACAAGCTCCGGGAGGCGAAGGGGATGGATCTGGGGGCGATGTTTGGCGGCACACCCGGCGGAGAGGGAGGAGCCGGCGGAGAAGGCCCCTTCGGCGGCTTCCCCATGCCCCAGCTGGCGCCAGGCTACACCCCTCCGTTGGGCCAGGCGGCGATGGCCCGCGCGCGGCTGATGGGCTACTCCCCGATGGGGCAGAGCAAGCCGGTCAGCGACCGCGAGCGCGATGCGCTGAAAGAGAAGCGGAAGCGCGAAAAGCTGAACAAGAAGAAGAACCGCAAGCGGAAGTAGTGGTGTGCCCCTGGCCCAGGGCTAGTCCGGGAGGGCGAGGTCGGCCTTGGCGCTCTGGAACAGGCGGTGCAGCACCGTATCCTTCTGCCGTCGCTTGTAGAGCGCGTGGGCGTTGTCGCCGTGCTCGTTCACTGCGGCGGTCTCGGCGTCCACCACCTGGAACTCCGCCAAGGCGAAGGCCACCCGGCAGCGGCGCGGGCGGTAATCGTAGGCCGGGTCCGGTAAGAAGCGATCGAAGCGGACCGGCACGTCGGCCACGAAGTTGAGCACGTTGTAGCCCGAGCCTGAGAAGGCGTTGCCGTTGGAAAGCGTCACCTCGTCCTTCTCCTTCTTGCGGCTGCGCGCGGGGCGCCTGCTCTGGCTGCCGACCACCGCCTCCCAGGGGACCAGGGTGTTCTCGGTCTGGCCGGGGACCACGTAGTTGAAAGGGAAGATCTGCTCGGTGAGGAAGTCGACCGCGCGAACCACGTCCCGCCGGCTGCGGGTGACGATCCGGAAGCGGGTCTTGTCGTAGATCTGCGCGGCGACGTTGGCCCGTTTAGCGAGCAGCTTGGTGATCAGCGAATCCCGCGTCTTGACCGAGCCCTTGAACTCGACCACATGCAGCCCCTCCTCCGCCATTCGCTGGCAGGCGGTGGTCACCTTCTCTGTCACCATCTCGGCCAACACCGCTTCAGAGACCACGGTGTTGAAGAGCAGATCCCGGCTCTCCACGTGCTGATTCACGTGCATCACCTTCAGCACCACACAGGCCGCACGGCGCAGCCCCACCGACCCCTTGGCACCCGAGGCGTAGAGAAAGAGGTCCTGCACCCGCGCGGGACGTGCCACCGCGTCCGGAACCCGAAAATCGAAGTTCTGCTCCAGGAAGTTCACCGCGTCGGAGAGCACCGTCCACATCCAGCGGCCGTCGTCGGTGTCTTGCGGATCGATCTCGCAGAGGCGCAAGAAGCGGTTCACCT
>JBGTHI010000754.1:0-3182 GCA_041746295.1 Myxococcaceae bacterium | reverse complement strand
AGGATCAGTTCTTGGTCGGCCTTCTCGATCAGGGCTCGGAAGAGCCGGCGCTGGAGTTCGAGCCCGGCCTGATGGACGATGTCGATGATCGTGCTTGGTCCCAGCAACTCCTCGTCGCCCGCGTCTTGGCAGATCGCGGCGTGGCCCTGGCGGGCGGATTGGTCGCCCATCCGATCACAGACCGCGTCGCGGAGGTTCTGAGTGATGGCCAGTTGATGAGGGGTGCCCCAGGCACGCGCCGAGGGGATCTCCATCGAGCCGTCGCGCTTGTGGCAGATCCGGACCCGTCGGACGGTGACTTCGCCGAAGGTGGTCTTGAAGGTGAGGGGTCGTGTCCCCCGACGCCGGATGCCCGCGCCGCCTTTGCCCTGCCGCTGCCCGAGGATCAGTTCTTGGTCGGCCTTCTCGATCAGGGCTCGGAAGAGCCGGCGCTGGAGTTCGAGCCCGGCCTGATGGACGAACGCCTCGACCTGGTCGGGGAGATGCTCGTCTTGGTGGGGCATGGGCAAGGTCATCTGCAGTTTGAGTTCCAGTGAGAGCCTCTGCTCCGCGCAGTTGACGGGGCCGAGGGTGATGGTAGTCTGGAGGTCGTTGGTATCGCGCACGGTGAATCTCCATAATGCAACTATGGGGGCTCATCGTGCGTGTTTTCCTCGATCCGGCCAGCCATGTCACTCGCGCGTGGCTAATTTGCTTCAGAACAATTCTTTCCTATTCTGTGTAATCAACCTAAGATCGCGCACCAACTGGCGAGCGCTTACAAATTTTGGCCCGCGACGGCAACCAGCTCGAGCCGTCGGCACTGAGGCCACCGCCCGGCACGACGTAGTGTACGTGCGGGTGGTACTCCAGCGTCCGGCCCCAGGTGTGCAACACGCCGAAGAAGCCGATGCGATCCGTGCCCACGAACTTCGGATCCGCCGCCAGGAGGCGCAGCGCCGCGCTGGAGGCCTCGAACAGCGCGGAGTAGACCGTGCGCTGATGACTACGGGCCAAGGCGCGCAGCTCCGCCGGCAGCGTGAAGGTGACCAGGAAGTAGGGGCACGGCAGGAGGCGGTCGGTCTGGGTCTCGAGCCAGGCTTTGGTCTTGTCCTGCTGGCACGTTGGGCAATGCCGGTTGCCACAGGAGCGGCCCATCGCGTGCGTCTGACCGCAGGACTCGCATTGGTAGAGCACGGTTCCCAGTTCGCCGGTGCGGCACGTGGCGATGGCGTGCAACACCTTCTTGTGCTCCCCGGGCATCCTGGCCCCGAACCGCTCGAGATACTCCCCGCCGTACCGCCGCACTGGGACGGAGCAAGGTTGGGATTGACCCGACAAATTCGGCTTGCTGGATTTTGCCCTATTTGTTGCGCTGAGTCGACGGCAGGGTTTTTGGACCATCCCGACACAGGACTGACGCATGGATGCCACCGCGGAAGCCAACGCCACTGCGACTTCTGAGGACTACAAGAGCCGACCGGGGGCCTTGATCTGGTTCTTCCGAAAGAGCCGCGATCGCTGGAAGAGCAAGTACCAGAACCTCAAGGCGAAGGTCAAAGGCTTCAAGAACCAAATCGCCGCTGTCACCAAGAGCCGCGAGCAGTGGAGGGCCAAAGCCGAGCATGCGGGCGCGCACGTGACCGCTTTGGAAAACGAGAACGCTGCGCTGCGGGCGCAGATCACGGCGTTCGAGGAGAAAAAAAAACGGACCAGGGAAGTAGCCTGTTGAAGCGCACTCCTGAGCAGCGACACGTACCCTGTGGTCAGCAGTATGCGGTGGGGGTGGTGCACGGGTTTGTCTCGCTGGTGCTTACCTGTGGGGCCTCCTTGCGTTGCGCCGCCCGCGTTCTGGAGTTCATCGGCTCAGCGTCGGGCCAGGAGGGGATCTGCCCCGATCGGTCCACCGGGCGGCTCTGGCTGCTGCGGATCGGGCTGGCGGCCTTGCTCCGACCCAAGGTCATCGCGACGGACTGGGTCTGGATGATCGACCACTCGGTTCAGATCGGGCAGTGCAAGTGCCTGGTCATCCTCGGCATTCGGCTCAGCGAATTTCCCCAGGGCCGGCCGCTTTGCCACCAGGACATGGAGCCGATCGCCTTGGTGCCGATGACCAGCTCGACCAAGCAAACCGTGGCGGCCGTTCTGGAGCAGACCGTGGATCGGACCGGGGTGCCGCGGGCGATCCTCGATGATCACGGGGCTGACCTCTATGGGGGAGTGGAGATTTTCCGCCAAGCCCATCCCGAGACCAGCGAGTTGTACGACATCAAGCATAAGGCCGCATGCCTCTTGAAGGGCCGCTTGGAGGGGAATGAGCGGTGGAAGTCGTACGCCAGCCAATTGGGGCAGGCGAAGTTCGCCGTGCAGCAGACGGAGTTGGCGTTTCTGACGCCCCCCAGCCAACGGTCGAAAGCCCGGTTCATGAACCTGGGTGGACTGGTGGACTGGGGTCGTAAGACGCTGGCATTGGTAGACGATCCGTCGGTCCTGGAACCCATGAAGGTCTCGGCGGAGCGGGTGCGGGCCAAGCTGGGTTGGCTGATTGAGTTTCGCGCCGAGTTGGCGGAATGGTCGGCCTTGCAAGAAGTCATCGACGAGGCGTTGGACCTCGTCCGGCACGAGGGATTGTATCCGGGCGTCGGGTTTGCGTTGGCGAAGGCGATGCCGGCCCGGCCGGGAGATGCTGGCGAGTTGCGTGAGGAACTGATCAACTTCGTCCGGGGCGAAGCGTTGAAGGCCCGCTATGGCGAGCGCTTGCCCGGGACGACGGAGGTGCTGGAGTCGTGCTTTGGGAAGCTCAAGGCGTTGGAGGACGGTCAGTCGAAGAGCGGCTTCACGGGGTTAGTGCTGAGCCTGGGAGCGATGGTCTCGAAGTGGACGGAGGAGAGTCTCAGCGAGGCCTTGGAACGGTGTCGCGTTCGTGACGTTATGACCTGGTGCCGCAATACGTTGGGGGAGTCGGTTCAATCGCAACGAAAACGGGCCTACAGTCGAGCGGCAGGCGCAACAGGAACGGGATAAACGCTCAGGAAGGCGAAGGCCAACCTTTCACCGCGCCAGTCTCGCCCTCCCGGAAAGAATGAAACAGCTGACCCTCATTCGATCAGGTCCGCACGGCCTCGGGGACCTTGGGGGTGAAGGTGAAGTCGTCCCCGTCCCAGTCGACCTCGATGGTGCGTCCCTCCCTGGCGCGGTTCTCG
>JBGTHI010000753.1:0-2400 GCA_041746295.1 Myxococcaceae bacterium | reverse complement strand
CCAGGACCTTCAGCCGAGGCTCGGCCAGCGGGCACTGCTGGATGAGTCGAGCCTCCTCGCCGCTGAGCAGGGCGACGTGGGTCAGCGCGGTGTGGGTCAGGTACGAGCCGGCCTGCAGCCGGGCCGAGGCGACCAGGCCCTCGTACGCTTCGGCCTCGACTCGCTGGACGACGGAACGAGGGACACGGGGACCGAGGAGGCCGCCGCGGTTGCGGGCGGTGTTCAGGTTGGCTTGGGACTGGCGGATGAGGTTGGACATGGACCTTCCCTTCTCGATTCCAAGGTTTGAGTGTGGTTACTGGGTTCGGGCACGGAGTCGAAGAGCCTGCTATCGATGGGGTCGAAACAGGGATCTGGT
Source organism: Myxococcaceae bacterium (assembly GCA_041746295.1). Taxonomy (GTDB): domain Bacteria; phylum Myxococcota; class Myxococcia; order Myxococcales; family Myxococcaceae; genus JBGTHI01. The sequence goes on along the minus strand of JBGTHI010000753.1, from coordinate 2,042 downwards.
AAATATCTCCGCTCTCCGGCTTCTAATACGCCGACTGGGTAATCACTTCTGCTTCTCGCTGTCTGGCACGCGTCGCGACACATTGCCATTAACCTCCTCTGTTCGATGCCTCAGGCATACTCGCCGATGCTCCTCGGGTCTATGTGCTCAACCCTGGATTCGCGTGCGGCGAGCGACCTACCGCCATTGCAGATAAGTTCTGCTCTCATGATCTGGACGCAGGCAAACGCCGCGGAGTGCAGCCGAGCGCCTTCCGACCGGCGGGACGCCTGATGTCAAGCAGCCGGCGCGTGACCTTCGATGACTCACAGCTCGAAGAGTTGCGTAGCGTTCTGACGACGATTCGCGAGGGCGCAGGTGTCGCCTCCGCCGCGCTGAGCCAGCCCCAGCTTGGGGTGCTTCGACGCCACTTTCCGGACCTCCCGGCGGACGACCCGTCCGGCTGCGTTCAGGGACTCGCAGCAGAACTACGAAACCACGTTGGCAGTTTTGTTCCCTCGATGAGTCAACGTCACTGGCAGGAAGACCTCTATCTGTTATGGGTGTCGTTCAACCTTGGCATCGAGTTGCCGCCCCACATCGCTCATGGCCTATCCGGTGTAACCGTCCCAGACCTTGCGGGGTTGCCGACGGGGTTAGCGGCTCGCATCAACGTTTCTGGCGTCCCGGGAGATCGCCGAAATCTGCGTCAGCGAGCGGATAGGGCCCTAAAGCGATTCATAGAGTTCTCGACCGGACCAAGCGTCACGGGCACTCTGGGATCTGCCCCAAACCTTATTGACGAATCGTACAAGGCAGTGCCATGCGAACTCTTTATTGGGCTAGTCCGCTCAATTGGAACACGCACCGCACCCCTCGTCGCGCTTCTAAAGCGTGCGTTTGCAAATGCGGACTTCGGTGTCGACATTATTGAGCTAGGCGCCGGCCTTACAGTCGTTGAACAGGCACTCAATCTAACATCTCCCGGGAGCTCGACACCCTTGTGGGAGTATTATGGATTACGTATGGATGCCGGGGACAAGGCGCGGGAGATTCAACGCGGACTAGTTGCAGCTCTTGCGCTTAGGAGAGTGTCCGAGATGCGCGAAAGCAGCATTGGCGCCACCGAACCTGGCCATATCTATATCTTTGATTCATTGATGCACGAGGCGGAGGTAGAGGTTCTTCGACAAGCCTATAGTGATTCATTCATGCTCTTAAGTGTTCAAGAGTCAGAAGTGAAACGTAGAGACAACCTTCGCCTCAGGTTCGAAGCCGACTTCAAGACACGTACTAAGTCAGGGACAGTCCCTCGCGAGAGGCGACAAGAAATCCAGCGTGCCGTCGACGATCTGATAGCACGGGATGATGGAACCTCCAGAACGCGGAACACACAACTAAGCATGAAGAAGGTCTTTCATCTGGCTGACTTTGCGCTAACCGTATCAACCTCTACAGATGACGCTCGAGCCAGGTCAGAGTTATCGAGCGACGTTGATCGTCTCATCCGCTGCATATTCTCCGACCCATTCATAACCCCCACTCCCGACGAAACAGGATTCGCTATTGCCTCACTTGCCGCGCTATCGACCACAACTCTCGGTCGACGGGTGGGAGCAAGCATCCTTGATTCCGCTGGTTGCGTACTCGGTACCGGCGTTAACGAGGTGCCAAGGCCCGGAGGAGGTCTATATGGGGAGCCGCGGAGCGAGGACTTGGACTATCGTGATCACAAGTTCGTGCGAGACCCGAACCGCGATGAGGATGGACCACCAACGCCAGGAAGGGGAGTCGACACAAACACGGCGATAAAGCGTGAGCTCGTTGAGGACTTGCTTGTGATCATAGCCCGTGAGCTTAACGTTTCTGAGCACGAGCTCCGAGGTAAGGGCTTGGAGAGCAAGCTTGCGACCGATATTATCGAGTATGGCCGCACTATCCATGCCGAGATGGCTGCGCTACTAATGGCGCTGATGACAGGGCGGTCGGTTTCGAATGCCACGCTTTACTGTACAACTCTTCCTTGCCATGCATGCGCTCGTCATATCATAGGCGCCGGGGTT
>JBGTHI010000752.1:0-2944 GCA_041746295.1 Myxococcaceae bacterium | reverse complement strand
CCCCTACCGCGCTGCACACCTGGATGGGCGCCATAGGCGTGGCGCGTGGCTGGAAGAAGACCGACGAGGCCCGCGCGATGGCCTTCGCCAACGCCGGCCGGCCGGCGCTCGCCTTCTTCGCGCAAGGCGGAGAAGGTCATGTGGCCGTGGTGCGCCCGGGAGCACGCAGCGGGCAGGGGCCCAAGATCGCCCAGGCCGGGGTTCGCTGTTTCAACGAGGGTCGGGTTGCACAGGGCTTTGGCGGAGTGACGCCGGAATACTGGGTCCACGCCTAAATCGAGGTTCATGATGCGCGATCAAGGTTGGGAGAGGGCTTCATCCCAGGTAAGGGAAGTTTGGGCGGAAGGCCTTAGTGGGGGAGCCTTTAGGGGCAGGTGTCGCCTGCGTTTGAGGAGCTGCCTGGGCGCGGCGGTTCAATGGGAGCCTGCGGGATCTGCCACCTCATCCACGGGGAGTCCTTGAACGCCTCCCTCCCTGTGACCGCTGATCGGGCGCCTCGAGGGGGAGGGCAGCAGTTTTCCGAGCGCGAGGAGACCACCGGCAGATTCTTTTGAAGACCGAAATAGCTACTACGTTCTGGAGTTGTAGCACCGAGTCGGGCTGAGCGTGACAACCTGCATTATACCGGCAGATTCGTCATTCCGCCGCGCAGATCGCGGCTGCTTTACAAATCTGGCGCCTCAAGGGCAGAGCCAACGAGTCCGCTGCCCGCCGCTCAGTGGCAAACCAAGGAACCCCGCCCGTTCGCGCCGACGGCGCACGAGGCTACCCGCGAGCGACGTAGCGGCAACCTCCCCCTCCCGCCCTCTTGTAAGAGCCCACTCCGCCGACGAGAACTCCCCGTGATGCCGGGTGCCGAGCTCCCGGGAACAACGGCCGTCCGTCTCACCTGCCCCCAGCCTGCTCCGCCTCGACTTGAGATCCGCCCAACTTCGGCGGGCTTCTGCGGCCCCGCTCCTCCCTACCACGGGCGAAGTTCCCGATCACCAACCAGGGAGCCTCGCGCTTGAGAGCCTCGATCATTCCACGAATACCCAGCGCCTCTCCGCCGGCCCCCTTGCCGCGGGCGACATCGAGGTATTGGAGCGGATCCAGGCAGAGCGAGCGGGTCTGGATCTGATCGATGCGGTACCGCTTCACCAATCGGATGAGCGCCTCCACCTCTCCTTCGCGATCGGTGACACCCGGAAAGGTCAACACATTCAGCGCCAGATAGCCGCCGCGCTCGCGCGCCAAACCGATGGACGCCTCCACCTGTTCCCAGCCGTACTTCACCGGCCGGTAGTAGGCCTCGTAGAGATCCTTGACCGCCGAGTTGAGCGAGACGCGGACGGCGTCCAGCCCGGCATCAAACAGCACCCCCAGCGCACAGGGCAGGCTGCCGTTGGTGTTGATGTTGATGGAGCCGTGCGGCGTTTCCGATCGGATGGCTCGAATCGCCTCGGCGATCATCCGGAAGCGGGTTAGCGGCTCGCCCTCGCACCCCTGGCCGAAGCTCACCATCGCCCGATCACCGGTGGAGGCGAGATGCCGCAGCCCCACCGCGGCCATCTCCGCGCCGAGCGGGCCGTCTTCCATGCGCTCGTGTGAGGCCGGTCCGCCGCCCTCGGGCTGATCGGAGATGCAGCCGACGCAGCGGGCGTTGCACGCGACCGAGGCGGGGATCGCCCCCTCCTCCCGTCCGTAGAAGACGTTCTGGCTGGTGAAACAGCGGTAGACCAGAGCGCAGGTGGAGAGCTGCTTGAGCACCCGGTTGCCCGGAAGCGCCTCCTGATGCGCCTTGACCCGCGACTTGAGCTCGTCGGTGGAGAACCGCTCCGGGTTCCAATGGGTCCTCCGGTCGGTCCGAAGCGCCCAGGCCACCGGCCCCTCCTTCCCCCAACCCGCGGCGGTATAGGCCCATTGTGGAAGAAGCGGCCCCTCGGCGTCCTTGACCTCCCCCGGGAGATAGGTCCGGGTGAAACCCGGCGGTACCAGGGCACCCACCGCGCTCGGGGTGAAGCTCTTCCGGTCAATTTTGAAGGTCCGAACCAGCTCCAGCTCGCCGGTCTCCGGATCGACGCCTACCGGCAGCCGACCCGGGAGGTGCACCAGCCTCCCGAGCTCCGGCAGCGATATCGGCCGCTCGTCGGTTTGGAGAAGCTCCTCGCCCGAACGGACCGAAGGTTCCAGATAAGGATGCTCGATCACCGTGCCGTCAGGTTGGGCGAGAAGAAGCTTGGGGCGTGCATGGGGCGGAGGGCTTGGCACGGGGGCGCTATACCACCGGCCGCCTCCGAATTCCGAGCCGCGTCTTGACCCCGGCCGTCCGCCTATGATTTCGCTGCGTTCGGCTTTCGAAACCCTGCCTCGAACCCGGAGCCTGAAGCCAGGAGCCTGTCCGTGATTGTCGGTGTCCCCAAGGAGATCAAGACCCGCGAGTACCGGGTGGGCATGGTTCCCGCCGGCGTGAGCGCGCTGGTCGCCGCGGGTCATACGGTGCTGGTGGAGAAGGATGCCGGCGTCGGGTCGGGTATTCCCGACTCCGAGTACCAGCGGGTCGGCGCGCGGTTGGTCGAGAGTGCCGACGAAGTCTGGAAGAGCTCGGAGCTGATTGTGAAGGTCAAGGAGCCGGTTCCGCCAGAGTACGAGCGGATCCAGCCCGGCCAGATCGTCTACACCTATTTCCACCTGGCCGGGGTCGACCCCGAGCTAACGCGGATCCTCCTCAAGAAACGGGTCTCCGCGGTCGCCTACGAGACCATCCAACTTCCCGACGGCTCACTTCCGCTGCTCCGGCCGATGAGCGAGGTGGCAGGCAAGATGGCGATCCAGGTGGGCGCCTCCTCCTTGGAGAAGGCCCACGGCGGGAAGGGGATCCTGATGGGCGGCGTGCCGGGGGTCCGGCGCGCGCGGGTGGTGATCCTGGGCGGCGGCGTGGTGGGCACCAACGCCGCCAAGGTGG
>JBGTHI010000751.1:0-2923 GCA_041746295.1 Myxococcaceae bacterium | reverse complement strand
ATCGAAATAATCCCTAAATTCGTGGTGTCATGGGCATTACTGATCATTGACCGAAGCCCGGGATCCATTCCTGGACGCGAGCCGACCCTCCCCGATTCCGAGCGAGTTTGGCCGTCCGAAACAGGCCGCCCGTGCGGTGAGCGGGCATAGGCGGAATTCGTTCCCGCAGCCCGGCTTCAGGCAGCGGGCGTGGAAGTCCGGGACGGCGACCCGCACGTTCGTGCAGCCGCAGGACCATTTCTTGAGCTTCGAGGATCCCTGTTCCGGATGCTCAGCCCGGACAGGATGCGGAATCCGGGGGACCGAGACGCCGTGGGTCTCCAGGAGCCGGAGGAACACGCTGTCGGGCAGGTAGTCGGTGTGGCCGCGGCGATCGACCACCAGCCCATAGTCGAGAGCCTTGTCCTGGAACTGCCGGTTGTGGTAGTTCCCGCGGCCGGGCTTGCCATGGGCCTGTTGCCAGGCGTGGAGCAGCTCGTGCAGGAGCGTGCCGAGGGTCTGCCAGTACTCACGCGGCCCGACGTAACTGCGATTGAGGGCGATCTCGCCGCGGAGGCCGAACCCGTTGTGGCCGGGCTGGAAGTGCCCCAACCGGGTGCAGCGGAGCCGCTCGACCGTGAGGGCGATCTCGGGGATATTCAGTTTAAACTCGTCCCGCATGATCCCCTGCCAGCGGTGCAGGTCACTGAGCAAGTCCCGCAGCGCCCAGTCCTCGCTCCGCTGGTGCTGGGCGAGGGCGTCGTAGATGCGGGGGGCGGCGGAATCGCGCTCGACGTCCTCGCCATCCGGCATCGGCTCGCTGGACGCGGCGGTCGGCATGCTCGTAATAACCGCATCGATGCCCATCACCTCCTCCTTCGTAGTTCCTCCGCCGCAATTGATGGTGATCGAGAGGTCGATGTTTGCCAATTTTGAGGGGTGAATCCTTGCGTTGCACGGCCTAAGCCGTGGGCGTGACTATGGTTACGGATTTGTGGTAAAGTTGCAGGCCCCTCCCGGATCGCACCGGCCCCGTGGTGGCAGAGGCGTCGCGACTGCCTGCTCCCAGGAGGTCGGTGGTGCAAAGGATGGAACCTGAGTGGGCTCGAACCAAGCTCAACGAGCAAGGGAGGTGACTCATGAAGGACGACGAGGTTATTCTGACGGACCTGGAAGCCCTGATCGCGTCGGACAGCGAGACCGGTGGCCGCCCGGCCCTGCCCCAGGGCAGCCGGGAGCGGGTCGTGGACGAACTGGAGCGGCTGGTAATCAACCGTGACGACCTGGCCGCCCACCTGCAGGATCTGATTGTCGCCACCAACTACACCGTTCGGCACCGGAAGCCGCTTCCGGACGAGTTGCAGGAAGCCGTCATGATCCGGGGTGTCGGCGCGTTGGACGACGGCTGGCTGGCGAAGTTGGCGCTCAACCCGATCGCCCTCTTCGGGCTGCACATCGCCACGTTCACCACCGAGGGAGACCTTCCCGAGGTCTGGTGGGCCGTGTTCAACCGCCTCGGTCGGGAGGACGTTGCCGCCGGGCGGAGCCCGTCCTCGGAGGAGATGCTACGTCGGGCGGGCATTTCAGTGAGGCGATAACCGGGCCGAGGTCATGACTGACCTGGCTCACTTCCGGAGGTTGACGCACCACCAACCTCCGAAGTCAGCTCGGATTGGCGGGGCGCTTTTGAACGTCGGCCCGACCGGCGCCCTCCCTGCGAGCTCAAAATCGAGAATAAACTGGAAACATCATGGCCGTTGCGCACTTGTATGGTGGGTCGGTGGCTGAGGGAGGCGGCGCATGGGGCTGGCTGAAGACTTCGAAGTTTGGTTGGAACAGGTCGCGGACGGCCTGGTGAGCTACGCCAAACGGTTCTGCCACCACGCTGAGTTGGGGGAAGACGCCGCCCAGGAAGCGCTGAAATATGTATGTCAGCACAGGCATGAGCTCGAACGGAAAGACTTAGCCTACCCCGAGTTCCGGGCCTACTTATTTCAGGCGGTCAGAACGTACGTCTACGCATATCGCCGGGATCGAGAGGAGCGGGAAAAACCATTGGAAGTGGAGCCTCCCTCAGTCGACCGTGCAGCCAGAACCGACCTCCAGGAGGCCGTTTGGAGCACGTTGGAGCAACTCCCTGAGGAAATGCGGATCATCGCCGCGTGCTTGTACGATGGCGAAAAGAGTGCTGCCATCGGAAGGCGACTCGCCCCGCACCTCCGAAGTGCTTCCGCTCAGAGTAAGTATGGAAAACCGCGGGTGGAGGAGGTCAAGCATTTCCTCCGTAAACAATGGCTGGCTCAAGGGCTGGGACCGGACGACTGGCCCTGGTGATTCGCGGGTCTTGGGTCGCGGCATCCAATCTGACGAGAGTGGAACGATGAGCCGAGCGCGCGCGGTCTTCAGTGATCTCGACGACCTCCTGATATCCGACCATGAGACATGCGGGCACCCGGTGCTCACGGACGGGAGTCGGCCGCGAGTCCAAGACGAGTTGGAGCGCCTGGTCGTGGACCGTGATCTACTTCACGCGCACATCCGTTCGCTGCAACAGCGGCTCGGTAAGAACATTCGCCACACCGATCTCTTACCGAACGATTTGAGCGAGGCTGTCCTCCGAGACGGCTTGGGTGCCCTGAGCGACGACAGGCTTGCCGAACTCGTCCTTAACCCGCTCGCGCTGTATGCATTGCATGACGGGGTGTTCGACATCGAGGACGACCTCCCGGCGGCCTGGTGGGCTGTATTCGATCGCCTCGGTCGGGAGGACATCGCCCAGGGGCGGTCGCCCGCCGCAAGGGAACTGCTCCGGCGAGCCGGCATCCCTGCCCAACGGACCGACTCGGAATTGATCGCCGAGAGCCCCTCAGGCGGGCGAGACGACCGGCCTCCATCGCAGGTCACGCCTCCCTCGGCGCCGGCGCAGCCAATACTTATGGTCCTG